>NZ_JBIVVI010001222.1:0-2634 GCF_044757675.1 Kitasatospora sp. NPDC091257 | reverse complement strand
TCGTACGGGCCGCGCAGCATCAGCACGGCGACGGTGGAGACCAGCAGCGCCGTCCAGCCGGTCATCAGCAGCCGCTGCACCCGGCGCCGGGCGGTCCGTGGATGACCCGTTTCTCCGTTCGCCCGGCGCACGGGGCGCCGGGTGGTGCTCAGGTGGTGCGGGTTCGGGCCGTGTGGGGGACGGCCTCGGGGCGGCAGTGGCTCAGTAGCCCTGGCCCTGCGGCTGGTAGCCGCCCTGGAACTGGCCGGGCTCGCCGTACGGGCCCGGGCGCTGCGGCTGCATCGGGCGGACCGGCGCCATGGCCGGGCGCAGCTGGGCGCCGCCGAAGGACTGGTCGCCGCCCTGACCCTGGAGGCCGGGGCCGCCGGCGCCCGGCCCGCCGAAGGACTGCTGGCCGCCGAAGCTCTGCGGACCGGCGGGCTGGCCCTGGCCGAAACCGCCCTGGCCGCCGGGCTGCTGCGCGCCGAAGGTCTGCTGGCCGCCCTGGGCGCCGATGAAGGTGTTCTGGCCGCCGAAGCTCTGGCCGCCGGTCGGCTGGTAACCGCCGCCGGTGGCCTGGGCGAAGGCGGGGGCGGGGGCGCCGGGCTGCGGTCGCTGGTACGGCTGGGGGGCGCCGTAGCCGGGGACCGGCGGCTGGGGAGCGGCGTACGCCGGCGCGGGCTGCGCGGGGATGTACGCCGTGGCGGGGCCGGCGGAGGGACCGCTGCTCGGGCCGGGGCCCAGGGCGAGGCGGGCGGGCGGCAGCGCGGGGAGGTTGCTGCCGGCGTTCTCGTACCCGTTGCCGTAGCGGTTCTCGTAGGACTGGCCGGGGCCGGATCCGTAACCGGACGACAGTGCCGGCGGCAGGGCGGCCGGCACGTTGATGGGCGCGATCTGGGGGACGCCGCGCTCAGCCACGAGGCTGTCGTAGATCGGCGTGCCGGAGGAGAAGGACGGAGAGGGGTAGCCGACTCCGTCGTAGGAGCGGGGCGAGGTCATGGGCCATACGGTAAGCCCACAACGCGCCTGCTGAGGAGAGCGGGAGGGGGAGCAGTTCGAGTGTTTACACAGTCTTCGCTCGCACAAAGGTTTCGAAAGTAGGAAAGACGGACATTCCGGCGTCCGGTTCCGGACAACCTTGGCGCCCCGTCAGTGGTCGAACGGTCGCCGGACGGAGTCGCCGGAAGGCCTTGTGGTGACCGGCCGGTGGACGGTCGGGGGCCCTGCGGAGAAACTTTTTCCGGACCGGGCGTGCGCGGGCGCATTCGAGCCCCCGCCGTGGGGGCGGCGGAGGCTCGTGAATGTTTCGGGAATAAAATTCCCGTCAGTTCTCCGGGCGTTCGATTCAGGCCTGCGACCTGCCCGTGACCTGCGCCGTTGGCCCGTGACCTGCGCCGGCGGCCAGGGGCCGCCCGGGTTCCGACCCGGTGCCGGACGGGTGCCGGCCCGGTCCCGGCGGTCAGTGCGACTGCAGCGCCTGGGCCTGCGCGGGCAGGGCCGGCTTGCCGACCTCGGAGGTGCAGAAGGAGCACCGGGTCGCGGCGGCCGGGATCGGGCTCAGGCACTCCGGGCAGTCGACCTTCGAGGCCGGCGCGGGCTTGGCCGATTCGAAGCGGGCCTGGAGCTTGCCGACCGGCAGCACCACGGCGAAGTAGATGACGGCCGCGGTCAGCACGAAGCCGATGACCGCGTTGACGAAGAGGCCGTACGGGAACCGGGTGCCGGCCACGTCGAAGGTCTTCTGGGTGAAGTCGCCGACGGCACCGGACGCGACGCCGACCAGCGGGGTGAGGAAGGCGCTGACGAACCCGGTGACGACCGCGGTGAAGGCCGCGCCGATCACGATGCCGACCGCGAGGTCCACGACGTTTCCGCGCAGCAGGAAGCTGCGGAATCCCTTGAACACCGGGTGACTCCAAATCCGTACGAGGAAGGGGGAGATGGGGCGGCACGGCGGGTGCCGCCCCCGGCCGGACATCCTGCCGAGCCGCCCGGGTCGAGGTCCAACCGCGTTCACCCGAATCGGGTAACCGCCGCGGGGCCCGGCCCCGACCGGCCGGGCGGGGTGGGGGCGCTCCGCGTACCGGCCTTTCGGCGGTCGAACACCCGGCTCAACCACGCTGGGAGAAAGCGCATGTGACACCGGCACGCGCCGACCCGGGACGGCGCCGACCCGGCGCGACGGGGTGAACCGGAGCGCGGCAGGGGGCGAGGCGGGGCGCACAGTGGTCGCATCCGGCGCACGACGGCGGCCCCGTGGCGCACATCGGGTGTACAAGTGCGGGCGGATGGGCCACCATCAGGTTGCGCGAAGGGGATGTACCGGACGGAGCACTGTGCCAAGGTCGGTCCATGCCCGACCATTTGTCGGCCGATCCGGCCGGAAACCGTCCGCGTGTCCTGCATCTGATCAGCGACTCACGCCGTGGCGGCGCACAGAACTTCGCCCGTGACCTCCACCGGGAACTCGGCCGTCGGGGGCAGTCCTCCGCACTGTGCGCCCTCGCCCCGCATCCGGCCGTCCACCCCGGCCCCGTCGAGTCGAGGCGGGACTGCGCGGATCCGGGTCCCGACTCCGGCTCCGGGGACGGGGGTTCCGATTCCGCGGGCCGGGCCACCGATTCCACCGACCGGGGCCCCGACTCCGCCGGCGGG
>NZ_JBIVVI010001221.1:0-2636 GCF_044757675.1 Kitasatospora sp. NPDC091257 | reverse complement strand
GGCTTCGGGAAGCCGGGGGCGGTCATGGCGGAGGGGATGATGCCGCCGCCGACGCCGGCGAGTTCGGTGTACATCACCGCCGGGCCGCCCGCGTGCAGCGCGAAGGAGACGAAGCCATGGCCCCCCACCACCGGCCGCCGATCGCCGTCACCGGCCTCGGCGTGGTCAGCCCCGCCGGCCACGGCGTCGAGGACCTGTGGCGCACCGTCGCCTCCGGGCGCTCCACCGCCACCGCCCTGACCGACCCCGCCCTGGCCCGCCACCGGGTGCGCCTGGGCTGCCGCGTCACCGACCCGCCCGACACCGCGCAACTGCCCGCCAAGGACGCCCGCCGCCTGGACCCCTTCGCCCGCTACGGCACCCTCGCCGCCCTGGCCGCCCACGCCGACGCCGGCCACCCCGAGCCCGAACCCGGGCGCAGCGCCGTCGTGGTCGGCACCGCCGTGGGCGGCCGCACCACCAGCGACCGCGAGTCCGCGCTGTACACCCAGCACGGCCCGCTGCGGGTCTCCCCGCTGATGCCGCTGGTCACCATGCCCAACGCCGCCGCCGCCCAGATCGCGATGCGCCTGCACTGGAGCGGCCCGGCACTGACCATCGCCACCACCTGCGCCTCCAGCGCGGACGCGATCGGCCACGCGGCACTGCTGCTGGAAAGCGGACGCGCGGACGTGGTGATCGCCGGCGGCTGCGAGGCCACCTTGACCCCGGTGACCCTGGCCGCGTTCGGCAACCTCGGCGCGCACTCCCTGCGCAACGACGAACCCGCCCGCGCCTCACGGCCCTTCGACGCCGACCGCGACGGCTTCGTGATGGGCGAGGGCGCCGGCTTCCTCGTCCTGGAACGCCTGGACGACGCCCGCGCCCGCCGCCGCACCCCGTACGCGCTGCTCGCCGGGTACGGGGCCAGCGCGGACGCCTACCACCTGTCCAACCCGCGCCCCGACGGCGCCGGCGCCGTCGCCGCGATGCGCGCCGCCCTCGCCGACGCGGGCCTGGCCCCCGGCGACATCGCCCACGTCAACGCCCACGGCACCTCCACCGTGCACAACGACCGGGCCGAGGCCGCCGCCCTGCGCGCCGTGTTCGGCCCCCACGGCGTGCCGGTCACCTCCACCAAGGGCGCCATCGGCCACCTGATCGGCGCCGCCGGCGCCGTCGAGCTGATCACCGCCATCGAGGCCATGAACGAGCGCACCGTCCCTCCCACCGCCAACCACGAGAAGACCGAAGAGGGCCTGGACCTCGACGTCGTGCACACCGCGCCGCGCCCGATCCGCGCCGGCGCGGCCCTGTCCAACTCGTTCGGCTTCGGCGGCCACAACACGACCCTGGTGGTGACCCCGCTATGACCCCACCCACGACCGCCCCCGCCCCCGCCGCGACCACCGCGGCGCCGGGACCCGTCCCGCGCACCCGCCTGCACATCCGCGCGCAGGACCTGACGGCCTACCGCGCCGCCGCCCGCGCCCACCTGGGCGCCCCGCGGCGCGACGGGGCCAGCCCCGCACACCCCTTCGTCGCCGCCCACGCCCTCGCCCAGCACACCGTCACCGCCCTGACCGCCGGCGACCCGGGCTTCACCGGCGTGGTCCACCTCGCCCAGGAGATCCACACCCACGCCCCCCTCGCCCCGGGCGACCTCGACATCGCCGTCGAGGTCACCGCGGTGCGCCGCGAGGCCCGCGGCACCCGCCTGGCCCTGACCACCCGCCTCACCGACGCCGCCACCGGCGCCCCCGTCGCCGACCTCGCCACCGCCGCCCTCCTGCTGGGCGCCACCCGCACCGAACCCCACGGCGCCCTGCCCGCCGCCGCCCACCCCGGCACCGCCCCCGACGGCACCGGCCACGTCTCCACCCACGTCCTGAGCGCCGCCGACACCACCGCCTACGCCCACGCCTCCGGCGACCTCAACCCCATCCACCTCGACGAGGACGCCGCCAGGGCGGCCGGCTTCCCCACCGCCATCGCCCACGGCATGCACCTGGTCGCCCTGGCCGCCGAACGGATCACCGACCTGCACGCCGACGGCGACCCCGCCCGCGTCACCGCCCTCGGCGCCCGCTTCGCCGCCCCCACCGTGCCCGGCACCGAACTGCGCCTGACCCTGCGGCCCCACGACCGGGGCACCGTGGTGCGCTTCACCATCGCCACCGACACCGGCACCGCCGTCAAGGCCGGCTGGGCGCGCATCGCACCGGCGGGGGAGTGAACCCCGTGACCACGAACCCCACCGGCACGAACCCCGCAGCCGGCACCGGCACGAACCCCGCGACCGGCACGAACGCGACGGGCGCGCCGCCGCTGGCGCTGCCCGACGCGTTCACCGCCCACGCCCGCACCCGCCCCACCGCCCCGGCCCTGCTGTGGCACGAGCACACCGTCACCTACGGCGAGCTCGCCGAGGCCGCCGAGGCCGAACGCGCCCGCCTGAAGGCCCTGCGGCTGGCGCCGGGGGAGCCGGTGGGCCTGTACGCCGTCAAGTCGCCCGGCGCGATCGCCCTGGTGCTGGCCTGCCTGATGGAACGCCGGCCCTTCCTGCTGCCCTCCCCGCAGCTCGCCCCCGCCCTGCTGGCCGCCCTCTTCGCCCAGGCCGGCGCCCGGCGCCTGCTCGCCCCCCTCGGCCAGGACAC
>NZ_JBIVVI010001220.1:0-2637 GCF_044757675.1 Kitasatospora sp. NPDC091257 | reverse complement strand
GGCACCCAGCGGGCGCGGCCCGCCCTCAGTGCCAGCTGGTCGAGCACCGCCAGCACCGCCAGGGCGCAGACCAGTCCGGGGATGCTCATCGCCCACAACACCGCCATGCCGTCACCAACCCTCCACCGTGTTTCCCCGGGGAACCGTCGGGACGGGCGCACGGTTCCCGGTCCGGCGGCGGGAAAAGCGGCGGGAAGGGCGGCGGGAAAGGCCGCGGGAAACGCCGAAGGGCCCGGAGTGGATCACTCCGGGCCCTTCGGGGAGGTGGGCCTAACAGGACTTGAACCTGTGGCCTCTTCCTTATCAGGGAAGCGCTCTAACCGTCTGAGCTATAGGCCCTCACCGAACAGAGATCGTACCGGATCCCGGCCGCTCCACGGCCCCGTCCGATCTCGAAAGAGTCGAAGGGCCCGGAGTGGATCACTCCGGGCCCTTCGCGGTTGTGGGCCTAACAGGACTTGAACCTGTGGCCTCTTCCTTATCAGGGAAGCGCTCTAACCGTCTGAGCTATAGGCCCTTGCCGCACTGAAAGATTAGCGGACCGACGGCCGATCTCCCAAATCCGGCTCGGCCGGGGCCGCGGCGGCACCCCCCGCGACCAGCCCCGGCGCACCGGCGGAGGGCCGCAGCAGCCACTCCTCGCGGGTCGGCGGCAGGCCCGCCGAGCCCTCCTCGGTGCTGCGGACGGCGAGGACCTGGTTGATCCCGATCCGGTTCTGCTCGAAGGCGAGCGCGGAGGCCGCCATGTACAGCCGCCAGACCCGGGCCCGGCCGCGGCCGACCAGCCGGACCGCCTCCGTCCAGTGCGCCTCCAGGTTGGCCACCCACTCGCGCAGGGTCAGCCCGTAGTGCTCGCGCAGCGACTCGACGTCCCGGACCTCGAAGCCGGCCTCCTCCAGCCGCGCCACGGTGGAACCGACGGGGGAGAGCTCGCCGTCCGGGAAGACGAAGCGGTCGATGAAGGGGCTGGTGCGGTGCTGTTCACCGGGAAGGTCGGGGCGGCGGGCGATCTGGTGGTTGAGCAGCCGGCCGCCGGGCACCAGCAGCCGGTACAGGCCCTCGGCGTAGACCCGGTACTGCTCGGCGCCGACGTGCTCGGCCATCCCGACGCTGGAGATCGCGTCGAAGGGCCCGTCGGCGATCTCCCGGTAGTCCTGCAGCCGGACCTCGACCCGGTCGGACAGGCCGGCCTCCTCGACCCGGGCCCGGGCCAGCGCGATCTGCTCCCGGGAGATGGAGACGCCGACCGCGGTGACCCCGTAGTGCTTCGCCGCGTGCAGCAGCAGTGAGCCCCAGCCGCAGCCGACGTCCAGCAGGCGCATCCCGGGGCGCAGGCCGAGCTTGCGGCAGATCAGGTCGAGCTTGGCCTCCTGGGCGGCCTCCAGGCTCTTCGCCTCCGGCGTCCAGTAGGCGCACGAGTAGACCATCGAGGAGCCCAGCACGATCCGGTAGAAGTCGTTCCCGACGTCGTAGTGGTGGCTGATGGCCGCGCGGTCCCGGCTGCGGCTGTGCAGGCGCCCCGCGGCCCTGCGGACCTCCTCGCGGGGCGGCTCGGGTTCCAGGCCGACCGCCCCGGCCCGCAGCGCGGCGGCGAGCACCCGGCGGCCCCTGGCACCGACCACGTCCCGCGGGCCGAAGGTCAGGGTGCGGATCTCCGGCCGCTCGGCGAAGCGGGCGACGGCGGAGAGCGTCTCGTACAGGTCGGTGCCGGGGGCGAGATCGAGGTCCCCGGCGACGTAGGCCCGGGCCAGGCCCAGTTCGTCCGGCCGCCAGATCAGCCGGCGCAGCGCCCGACGGTTGCGCAGGACCACGGTGGGCGCGCCCGGAGGCCCGGCGACGCTGCCGTCCCAGGCCTGGACCCGCAGCGGTACCGGGACCCCCAACAGCCCTTCCAGGGCCTCCACCAGTTGACCTGCGAGCTTCGCCACCGCGCGCCTCCGTCCAGTCGTCCTGCGGAACCTCAGCCGACCCGGTCGGGCGGATCGGGGGCGGCCTGCGGCACTCCCGGGATTCGGGACGGGTGGCACCCAGCTAATCCCACGGCGGTCGCCCGCTTTCCGGGCGGCACGCCGCGGGCGGCCGGCTGTCACCCGAAATGCCGACGGGCCCCACCGGCTGCAACAGCCGGTGGGGCCCGTACATTCCGTCCCCGGACGGGAAACTGAGCGTGCGTCAGGATCCGGCCGGAATCAGTCCTCCTCGGCCAGGGTGAGCTCCACGCCGCCGGTGAAGCCGGCCGCCGCGTTGTAGATGAACGCGGAGAGCGTGGACAGGGCGGTCAGCAGGACGACGTCGACCACGGCGATCAGCGTGGTGAAGGTCATCACCTTGCCGAAGCCGACGTAGTCCATCAGGTTGAGGCCGCCGCTGCTGTCCGAGCCGGTGACGTCCTTGAGGGTCTTGGTCAGCGAGTCGAAGACGCCGAGCGAGTCCAGCGTCATCCACAGCACGGCCGCGGCCACGATGATGATGATGCCGACGGCCAGCGACAGCAGGAAGCTGACCTTCATCACGGACCACGGGTCGACCTTGGTCACCCGCAGCCGGGCCTTGCGCGTCCGGCCGAGCGCGGAGCCGCCGGCCGCGGGGGCCGGGGCGGGGGCCGCGCCGGGGCGGCGCGCCGCTCCGCCGGTGGGG
>NZ_JBIVVI010001219.1:0-2643 GCF_044757675.1 Kitasatospora sp. NPDC091257 | reverse complement strand
TCGTCGGCGACGTCGTCGGCCACGGCCTGCACGCCGCCGCCACCATGGGCCGGCTGCGCACCGCCGTGCTCAACTTCTCCGCCCTCGACCTGCCCGCGCTGCGCGGGGTCGGCGGGGACTGGTTCGACGTCATCCCGCTGCCCGGCTTCCGGGTGGCCCTGGTCGTCGGCGACGTCGTCGGCCACGGCCTGCACGCCGCCGCCACCATGGGCCGGCTGCGCACCGCCGTGCTCAACTTCTCCGCCCTCGACCTGCCCCCGGACGAACTGATCGCCCGCCTCGACGAGCTGGTCACCCGACTCGACCAGGACGAGGAGGCCGGGACGGCGGAGGAGGGCAAGAACGCGCCCGTCACCGGGGCGACCTGCCTGT
The DNA here is from genome assembly GCF_044757675.1 of Kitasatospora sp. NPDC091257. Classification (NCBI taxonomy): domain Bacteria; kingdom Bacillati; phylum Actinomycetota; class Actinomycetes; order Kitasatosporales; family Streptomycetaceae; genus Kitasatospora; species Kitasatospora sp. NPDC091257. Next base: position 2,271 of record NZ_JBIVVI010001219.1, on the reverse strand, counting down.
ACGCGATCTACGATCCGGTCTCCGGCCAGTGCAGCATGGCACGGGCGGGGCACCCTCCGCCCGCGCTGGTCCACCCCGACGGCGGTGTGGAGTTCGCCGACCTGCCGGCCGGCCCGCCGCTCGGCGTGGGCGGACTGCCCTTCGAGACCACCGAGCTGCGGCTGGAACCCGGAACCGCGCTCGTCCTCTACACCGACGGGCTGGTCGAGAACCGCGACCGCGACCTCGGCACCGGGCTCGACGAGCTGCGCCGGTCGCTGACCGGCGCCCAGGACCACCGGTCCCCGGAGGACACCTGCCGGGCCGTGTTCGACGCGCTGGTCCCACCGCGGCGCAGCGACGACATCGCCCTCCTCGTCGCGCGCACCCGGCTGCTCGATCCGGACCGCGTGGCCGTCTGGGACGTGCCGTTCGACTTCGCCGCCGTGTCCCGCGTCCGCAACGAGTGCGTCGAGCGGCTGACGGCCTGGGGACTGGAGGAGCTGACCTTCACGGCCGAGCTGATCCTCAGCGAGCTGATCACCAATGCCATCCGCTACGGCGCCGAGCCGATCCGGGTGCGGCTGCTGAAGGACAGCAGCCTGGTCTGCGAGGTCTCCGACGGCAGCAGCACCGCCCCCCACCTGCGCTACGCCGCCACCACGGACGAGGGCGGCCGGGGCCTGTTCCTGGTGGCGCAGCTGGCCGAGCGGTGGGGCACCAGGTACACGGCCCGGGGCAAGGTCATCTGGTCCGAGCAGCCCCTGACCGCGCCCGAGTACCGGTTCGAGGCGCTGTTGGCGTGACACCGGGAGTGGTTCGCGTCGGACGGTTACGGTGCCATCCGTGCACGCAGGACGGTTCGGGTGCTGGTCCGCTCAGGGGGCCGCGGTCAGCCCTGCCGAGGCGCCGCCGCGGCTCAGCACGACCGTCCGGATGTGCTCCAGGGCCCGGGCGTAGTCGCCGCGGCCTGGGGCGTGGTGGACGGCCTCGGTCAGGTCGAGGACCCGGTAGGGCGGGCCGAGGTCCGTCAGCTGCGGGACGAACTCGGCCTTGGTGACGGCCCATCGCTGCCCGGGCCGGGGCGGCGGCGAGAAGGTGAACCGGGCGATCGAGCTCCAGTTCCCGCGCGGGTCCTCCGCGCCGGTGTAGTTGAACATGTGTCCGGCCAGCTGGTCGCCCAGGCCGTAGACCGTCCAGGTGTCGCCGATCTTCTCGTACGCCTGCGGGATGTGGGCGTGGGTGCCGAGGATCAGATCGATGTCGGGCCGGCCGGGGCTCTGCTCGGCGGCCAGGTCGCGGGCGAGTGCGAGCTGCTGGTCGTTCGGGGTGTCCTGCCACTCGGTGCCCCAGTGGAGGCTGACCACCACGATGTCCGCCCCCTGCTCCCGGACGGTCCTGGCGTCGGTGAGGATCCGCTCCCGGTCGATGAGGTTGACCGCCCAGGGCTGCCCCTGCGGCAGCGGGATGCCGTTGGTGCCGTAGGTGTAGGCGAGCTGGGCCACCGTGGCGCCGCCTGCCGTGAGCAGCGCGGGGCTGCCCGCCTCGTCGGCGCCGCGGGCGGAGCCCGTGTGTTTGAGGCCGACGGCGTCCATGGCGTCGAGCGTGCGCCGGATGCCGGCGGGTCCGTCGTCGAGCGTGTGGTTGGAGGCGGTGTCGCAGGAGCCGTATCCGGCGTCCTTGAGCGCCCGGGCGATCTGCGGGGGCGACTTGAACGACGGGTAGCCGGTGAAGGGCCCACCGTCGGGGCCGTACACCGTCTCCATGTGGCAGATGGCCAGATCGGCGGCACTGATGACCGGCTTGACGCCGGCGAGCATCGGGGTGAAGTCGTAGCCGTTGCCGCCGGCGTCCTCCGCGGCCTGCCGGATGATCTCGGTGTGCGGCAGGACGTCCCCCGTCGCGACCAGTGTGAACGCCCGTGGCCCCGACGGGGTCGGCGTGGCCGTGGCGCCCGGATCGCGCAGCGGCGACGGTGTGCCCTGCCGGGCCTGCGGTGCGCCGCACCCCGTGAGGGCGAGCAGCAGGGCGGTGGCGGCGGTGAGAACTTCTCGGCGCGGAAATCGCATCGTCGGACCGTCCGGTCATCGGCGGGTATGAGGTCCGACTATGCGAGCAACCGACCGGCCGATGCGGAACCCGCGCCCTGAGATTCACCCGACGGGACTCAACACGGCGGCACCCCGGAGGACCGGCTCCCGCGGCGGGGCGGTGCGCCGGCGGCCACCCGGGGCCCCCCCGCGGGGACCGCGCCGCCCCGCGCGGCGCGGCGCCGCCGGCCGGCGCGTCCGG
>NZ_JBIVVI010001218.1:0-2644 GCF_044757675.1 Kitasatospora sp. NPDC091257 | reverse complement strand
GGATCAAGGGGCGCTCGGCGCGCAGTTCGGGGGTGGTGGTGGCCAGGAGGGCGTGGGCCCGGTGGCGGGCGGCGGCAGGTTCGGCCTGCCGCTCGGAGCCGGCGGCCAGCTGGCTCTGGCTCTGTTCCAGCCGGTCCTGGCGTTTTTCCACGGCGGCCAGGCGGTTGTTGACGACCTGGGCGCTGCGCAGGATGATCCCGAAGTCGGTGAGGTTCGCCGTCGCCTTGGCCCGCATGTCGGCCAAGTCGGCGGGCAGCTGCGAGGTGCTGCGGCGGGCGGCGGTCTCGTACAGGTCGTCCAGGAAGCGGGCAGCTTCGGTGTGGACGGTGGGTCCGTAGATGCCGGCCAGTTGCTTGTAGGCGCGGGCGACCTTCGCAGCGGATTCGGCGGAGGGGGAATCGGTCATCAACGTGGTGGTCCTCTTCGATGCGGTACGACGGCCGGTGGCCGGGCTGGGTCAGGGCTGTGGGGTGCTGCCGGGCGGCACCCAGGCGACGGGGAGGCCAGCTCGCTGTACGAAGTCCTCCATCCACGCCATGGCCTGGTGGACGGGGTCTTCGATGACGGGGTACTCGTAGATCGCCCAGACGAAGACGCCAGCGAACACAGTGTCGTCGCTGGCTCCCCGCCGCCAGGTGGTGGCGGCCTCTCCGAACAGCGCGGGGGCCATCGCGGCGCCCCGGTCGAGGATGCTCTGGACCGCAGCGAGAGCCTGGTCCCGCGTCATGCCGCCTTCACCGTAGAGCGGGTCGACCCGGCCCGCATCGACGTTCATCTCGAGCTGGAGGGTGTTCCAAGCGGTTGCCACAACGGTGTCATCGGCGTCGTTGGCGTTGCTGGCCGGGGGGTCCTGCTTGACGGCGCGAAGACCAGGACGCTGATCGGCGAGGGAGACGCGCCAGCGGCTGGTGTTGTCGGTCGCCTGCCAGGACGGCCGGCCGTCCTGGGTGTCGGCGACCGCAGGTTCGGGGTGCTCACCGGGTCGCTCCCAACCGCCGATCACGGCGTCGGGGTCGGTGATCGCTTCGACCAGCGGCCACATCGCGAATACGGCGCTGTTGGCGAGCTGGGTGAGGGCTTCCTCGCTGTCGTCGTCATCCAAGGTGAGACCGAGCATGGCGGCGAGGAATCCGCCGGCCTGCTCGCGGGTCGAGGCGAGCAGGGTGAGACGGTCCAGGAACACGTAGGCCGGGGAGAGGCCTTCCCAGGTGCCGTCGGTGTCGAGGAGCAGGCGCAGCTCGGGGCGGCCGGTCTTGATGTCGTTGGGCGCTGTTGGGCACGGTCGGTCACCGGCCGATCACCCATGCTGCCGTTCGCGTGCTTGCCGGTGCAGGCGTTTGCGGGGATTGCCCCATCCACCGGCCTCGGAATCCTGCGATCGCTTCGGGATGCGCAAGAGGTCCGCCTGATGTTCTCCGTCTGACCGTTCAAGGGACTGCCGTGCCGGGCCACCGTATCCGGCTGGGCATCACCGGTCGGGGCCCTCGCGCTGGTCCTGCGTTGGTCAGGGCTGGGGTGGTAGTGCTCGGCGGCCGTTGCCGGCCTGACTCGGAGTTGACGGCGGCTCGGCTCGGACCGGGCAGCCGGCCTACCAGCGGGTGCGATCTGGACGTCGACCCGCTCACTTCTGGTCCTCGGCGGCGGCCAGGACTGCACCGATGGCCCTCCGGCTGGGTCTGCTCACCCAGGCCGACACCGCCCCGGCACCGACCGCACGGTGTCGGGCGGGTTCCGGTCGACGGGCGTCCCGCGACCTGGTCAAATGTCAGGGGCCGGAGATGACGCGGACCACGCGCACCACACCGATCTGCCCGGCCGGCCGGTGAACGCGCGCCACGACCGAACCCGTCGAACCGGTGGCCACCACCACCACGCTGTCCTCCTGGACGGACAACCTGGTGATCCGCACCCGCTCCGGGTCATGCGGTTCCGCCAGCCGCTCCCCCAGCGGATCGAGGGCAAGGCGGGCCTGGACGGCGCGCAGCGCCTGCCGGAAGCCGAACAGGAGAGCAGAGACCTCGGCGGCCAACTTCGCGTCAAGCACGGCATCCTCCGGCGCGCCAGTGCCGAGCTGCACGAACCAGCGAACCGATCCGGCTCCTCCCACCACGTCGTGCTCACCGATCGGCCACGTCCAGGATGTCGGCCAGGCTGAGGCCGGCGGACGTTGGCACGCTGCGGGCGGCAGCGGCGTAGGTCGCCGGGTCCGACAGGGCGTCAGCCGTCCGACCCGCCTCATCCCCGGGACAGCGCGGAAGGATTCGGCCGACAGAAATGCGATCTGGCCGCAGCCGGTGAAGGCCCCACGAGTCCCGGTAGCACCTGCAACACTGAGCGTGACATCGCCTGTGCGGCGGGGAACCTCCAAGGAGCGAGCGCAGTTGAGCTACACCGAGCACGAACTCAAGACCACCTACGACCCGACGGACCGGGCCTCCTGGGCCAACTTCGTCCTCTACGCGGAACCCGACCAGGACATCGTCACCACCGGCCTGCACTCCACCACCACAATCGAGCACACCAGCCCGTACGTGCAGGAGTGGATGCACCGACTGCGGGGCACGCGACCTCGACGGTGATTACGCCGACGGTTACGCGGCCAGCAAATGGGCCGGCGAGGTGCTGCTGCGCGAGGCGCACGAAG
>NZ_JBIVVI010001217.1:0-2656 GCF_044757675.1 Kitasatospora sp. NPDC091257 | reverse complement strand
GTGCTCCGCACCTCCGGGCGGAACCTCCTGACCAAGGGTCAGCCCTTCCGCCCGGCAGCGGCCCGCGCCTCTCCGTTCCCCCTCCGGCCCCGTAACCCGTCTTCCCGGTTACACCTATCCTGGGGCGCATGACCGACGGAGACGACCCGGTCCCCCGGAACGCGGCCGACGCGACCGACCCTGCCGACCTGGCCGACCCGGCCGCCGCACCGCCCGACGGCACGGCCGGCCGGCACACCCCGCCCGGGCTGGTCCTCACCACCCCCGGAGGCAGCCGCTTCCACTTCGACCCCGGCGCCCTCTGCCTGGAACTGCTCACCACCGGCGGACCCGGCCCCTACGCCCGGTACGAGGTGCTGCACCGGCCCGCCGACCTCGCCGCCTGGCTCCCGCCGTCCCGGCTGCGGCTGCCCGCCGACGCCGTACGGATCTCCCCCGCCGAGCTCACCGCCACCCGCACCCTCCGCGACGCCCTGTGGCACCTGGCCGCCGCCCGCACCCACGGCCGCCCCGGCGAACCCGAGGACTACGCCGTCCTCAACCGGGCCGCCGAGCACCCGCCGCTGGTCCCCCGGATCGCCCCGGACGGCACCGCGGCCGCCCCACCACCCGCCGACGGAGCCCAGCTGGCCTCCACCCTCGCCCGGGACGCCATCGCCCTGCTCACCGGCCCGTACGCGGACCGGATCCGGGAATGCGGCGCCCACGACTGCCGACTGATCTTCGTCGACACCTCGCGCCCCGGCCGCCGGCGCTGGTGCTCGATGGAACGCTGCGGCAACCGCCACAAGGTCCGCTCCCTGCGCGCCCGCCGAGAGACCGAGGAGACGCCCCCGGCCGCCGCCCTCCCCGCCGACTCCGGGCGTGCGCCCGCTGATCCACCGTCTGAGAGCATGGGCTGATGCGACCGCTGTACTCCGTTCCCCTCGGCATCGCCGCCGCCGGCACCGCCTGCCTCGCCTACTCCGTCGGGTACGAGGTCCGGGCCTTCCGCCTCCGCCGGATCGAGGTCCCCGTCCTCCCGCGCGGCGCCCGCCCGATCCGGGTCCTCCAGGTGTCCGACATCCACATGGTGAGCGGGCAGGGCAAGAAGCAGCGCTGGCTGAAGAGCCTGGCCGGCCTGCGCCCCGACCTGGTGGTCAACACCGGCGACAACCTCTCCGACCCGCTCGGCGTCCCGGCCACCCTCGACGCGCTCGGGCCCCTCATGGAGTTCCCCGGCGTCTACGTCTTCGGCTCCAACGACTACTACGGCCCGGCCCGCAAGAACCCGGCACGCTACCTCCAGGCCATGCGCAGCGGCGCCCACGGCATGAACAACCCCGACGGCACCGCCCGCCGCGGCATCACCGGAGCCGTCCACAACCCGTGGGAGAAGCTCCGCGACGGCTTCGACGGGGCCGGCTGGCTCGACCTCACCAACACCCGCGGCCGGCTCACCGTGAACGGGCTCGACCTGGAGTTCACCGGCCTCGACGACCCCCACATCCGCCGCGACCGCTACAGCGACGTCGCCGGCGGCCCCTCCGCCGACGCCGACCTCTCCCTCGCCGTCGTCCACGCGCCCTACCTGCGCGTCCTCGACGCCTTCACCGCCGACCGCTACCCGCTGATCCTGGCCGGCCACACCCACGGCGGCCAGCTCTGCATCCCCTTCTACGGCGCCCTGGTCACCAACTGCGACATCGACACCCGCCGGGTCAAGGGCCTCTCCACCCACACCGCCGGCGGCCACCGCTCCCACCTCCACGTCTCGGCCGGCTGCGGCACCAACCGCTACACCCCCGTCCGCTTCGCCTGCCCGCCCGAGGCCACCCTCCTCACCCTCGTCCCGGCCCCCCGCTGACCCCCGCCGGACGCCCGCCCGAAACCGGATTTCGTGTCTCGGCGAGCGTCCGGTAGAGTTCTACTCGTCGCGAAGGAGACGGAGCGACAAACCGCAAGACCGGGGTGTGGCGCAGCTTGGTAGCGCGCTTCGTTCGGGACGAAGAGGCCGTGGGTTCAAATCCCGCCACCCCGACCCAGTACAGAGGGCCTGCCGGAGAAGTCCGGCAGGCCCTCTGTCGTTGTGCGGGGCCGCCCGGGTGACCGATCCTCAGCCGCTCCGGCGGTGGGGGCCTGCCGCCGAGTCCGCCGGTCGGTGGCCGGCGGGTTCCGTCGGCCGGGTGTGCCGGGTCCGGCCATCGGCCGGGCTCCGGATCGCGGACCTGGGGCGACGCCCCGTCCGGACGGCCCGTCGGAGCTCCCTGCACGCCCGTGGTGCCGTCGCCGGCCGGTTCGCCCGCGACCGCCTCCGCTCCGGCCCCGGAATCGCGCTCGGCATCGACCGGGCCACCGCGATCGTCGCGGAGGGGCCTGCCGCGCGGTCCCCGGAACAGGTCGTGGTTCGCACCGTGTTCGGCCCCTGGAAAGCTCCGGAGCGGATGGCGGGAAGGGTCTCGGACCACCAGTGGGGCGGGCGCGAGTGGACGCGGTGCACCGGGCGGCGTCGGGTCAGAGGACGGTGGTCAGTTCGGTGCGGGAGGTGATGTTGAGCTTGGGGTAGGCCTTGTAGAGGTGGTGGGCGACGGTGCGGGGGCTGAGGAAGAGCTGGGCGGCGATGTCGCGGTTGGTGAGGCCCTGGGCGGCGAGGCGGGCGATCTGGAGTTCCTGGGGG
>NZ_JBIVVI010001216.1:0-2656 GCF_044757675.1 Kitasatospora sp. NPDC091257 | reverse complement strand
GGGGGCCGTGCAGGGTGTACCGCAGCCGCGGACCTGACGGGGAACCCGTCCGGGGTCAGACCGTGTGCAGGCCCTGTGCGGCGAAGACCGCCCGGGCTCGGGCGATCTGGTCCGGTGTGGGCACCGGGGTGTCGGCGAGGGGGAAGTCGAGCGTGGGGTCGAGCCGCTGTCCGGTCAGGTGCCGGTAGAGGGCGCGGTCCCAGGACTTGATGTCGAGCAGCACGATGTCGGTGTCGGCGGCCACCGCGAGCCCGGCGATGCCGCAGGCCGTGGTGCGCCGGACGGCCCGATCGTGCAGGGCCATCTCGATCCGCTCGTAGGCGTACCGGTCATCGCCCACGGTCACGGGATCCACCCGGGCATATGGTCGGGAAAGCGTCACGGCGGCAACCGCCTGGCTGGAAAAGCCGGAATCACACCCCCGCGGGCGGTTTGGACCGGGAGTCGGAGACACGTCGGTCGCATCGGTCGACAACCCTCAACAGAGCTGTTACACCAGGTGAGTTCAGCGCCTCGGGAGTGCTGCTCGTGTCGAACACTCCTTCCTGCGCGAGGGCAGAGAGGCAGCCATGACCCTTCGTCGTCCGGAAGTTGGAGAATGCGCTCAGTGAATTCACCGGAGAACACCGTTGCCGTCGGTCCTGGGGCGGGGCGCGGCGAGTCGGTCGCCCGTGCGGGCCAGGGCTCGGCCGAAGCCGTCGACGAAACGCCGGCTGGGGATGAACTCCCCCTGTGGGGAACGGAGTTGCCCCTGGCGCGGACGGAGGAGCAGCAGGCCGCGGAAGGCGCCGACCTGCCGGACCTCAGAGCGCAGCTGTACGAGGTGGCGGAGGCCTGGAAGGAAGCCGTGCCCGAGGGGCGGAGTACCGCCGGGGATCTGCGAGCGGTTCTTGAGGCCGATGTGGAGGCGCTCCAGGTCCACTGGCAGCACGTCGCCGCACTCCCCGACGCATCGGAAGCGCCGGCCGCCGACGGGACGGGGCACGTGGGTACGAGGAGCGGAGCGACGGCGGTGAACGCCGCACTCCGCGCCGTCGACCGGCACGCCCTCGCCCTTCGCGCCGTCCCCGAGTGGCAACAGCTTCACACCGTTCGTGACGCCGTCTCCCGCGTCTGGGACACGCTCGCCGAACGGGCCGGCGAGTCCGCGGGCCGTCTCCTCGACGACCGGCGCGTCGCGGAGTTCCTTCGCAACGTGTCGGTCCGCGCGTGCGAGACGATCGCCCGGCTCTCCCGGCTGGCGGCCGACCGCCTCCGTCCCGACCGGGCCGCGCTGCCGAGTGCGGAGGCCCTCCTGGCGCTCGGCAACGCGGCGAGTGCCTACGGCAGGTCGGCACGGCGGCCGGGCGACCTGCCCGCGGGAGAGGCGCTGCTCGTCCTCGGCGGTGGACCCCGCCCTGGGGAGCCCTGGTCCTGACGCGCGGGCGGGCGGGTGGTGGCGGTACGGGCGTGCCGGGCCGATCCGCCCGCCGCGGCGTCCCCCGCCTGCCGCCCGGCCGTCCTCACCGCAGCACGGACTCCAGGAAGTCGCTGCCGATCCGGGCCACGACCGAGATGTCGAGCTGGTGGAGGACGAAGCGGCCCCTGCGCCGGGTGATGACCAGCCCGGCCTTCTTCAGCACGGTGAGGTGGCGGGAGACCTCCGGGGCGGTGATGCCGTAGGCGTCGGCCAGCTCGCTGGTCGAGTACGCGCCGCGCGCGAGGTTGCGGCACAGGCTCATCCGCATGGGGTGGGTCAGCGCGTCCAGGCGCAGCTTGACCGTCTCCACCGGCTCGGCGCCGCCGACCTCGTGGGCGGCCGCCGGGTACTGGATCACGGGCTGCCAGCCCGGCCCGTACAGGGTGAAGAGGTGCGGCCAGCCGAAGACGGTCGGTATCAGGGTGAGGGAGGCGCCGCGGGCCTCGGTGCGGCCGTGGACGAGCTTGTCGACGACGATGCGGCTGCCGTGCTCGTCCTCCTCCAGGCTCAGTGCCGGTGACGCGGCCGTGAGCGCCTCCGCCAGGCCCTTGCGGCGCAGCAGCTCGCTCTTGTGCTGGGCGTCGGCGGCGAGCTGGACGCGGACCCGGCGCCAGGTGTCGGCGAAGAACGCCTGGTCGCAGTCCTCCAGGAGGCGCCGGATCCACGCGCGCGTGGCGGTGGGTTCGGCGAGCATCCGCTCGACGAAGGCCGCCTGGCGCGGGCCGCGCGCCGCCGCCAGGTCGAGCGCGCGGCGCCGCGACCACGCGTCGACCAGGGGCGACGGCAGGCCCTTGGGGTAGTGGCTGATGCTGCACGAGATCTCCAGGGCCGCACCGACGAACTTCTCGTCTTCCATGCGGTCGAGGTCGTCCAGTTCCTCGGTGAGGGTCTCCCGGGGCCGGGCCGGCATCAGGAAGTCGGAGCGCGTCGACCGCCACATGAAGTCGGCTTCGAGCAGCCGGTCGGCCAGTTCCGGCTTGAGCGCGGCGGAGGTCGTCGTCGTCCACGCGTGCAGCCGGGAGTGGTGAGCGGGCTCGGCCAGCGCGTGCAGCGCGTTGCTCAGTTCGGCCAGGGGCGAGGGGCAGAAGGTGATCCGCTCGTGCGGCAGCCCGGTGATGTCAATGGTCACGCTCACCCCTCCATGGTGCCTGGCCGCCGCGACGCCGGGTCGGGCGGGGGGAGCCGTCCCGTCATTTG
>NZ_JBIVVI010001215.1:0-2657 GCF_044757675.1 Kitasatospora sp. NPDC091257 | reverse complement strand
GGCGATCTCGGCGGCGAGGGGGCGCCGGGTGAGGGGCTGCGCGGACCGGCTCAGAACAGCCGGTGGCCCTGCACCCACATGGTCTTCCGCCCGTTGGCCCGGATCAGCCGCAGTTTCTTGATGCCGTCGTGCACGCTCGCGCTGAACAGCAGCGAGGGGCCGACGATCACGCCCGCGGCGGCCAGGGCGAAGAGCATGCCGAAGTTGTCGACCGCCTGGTCGTCGCCCTCCTCGACGGTCCGGCCGCCCAGCTGGATCAGCAGGGGGACGGTGACCAGCAGCGAGAGCACCAGCAGCCAGCCCAGTGCCCGGTGGACCCGCCGCTTGACCCGCGCCCTGGTGGCGGTCTCCACCCGGACGGAGAAGGAGCGCCGGCAGCGCGGGCAGATGACGCCGATCTCCCGGTCGCCACCGGTGGGCCGGGGCGAGCCGCCCTCCGGCAGGTGGGCGATGCTCCAGTTGACCTTCGTCACGGAGGCCCCGTGCTCGACGCTCACCCGGCAGCCGAGGCTGACGACGTACCGGTCGCTGATCGGGATCCTGACCACTGCTGCCACCCCCAGCCTCCGCGACCGTCGCGGGGTAGGCGGATCGTAGCCCTTCCGGAGGGTCTCGAAACCGGTGGTGCGGCGTCAGAAAGCCTCGGCCAGAAGGATGATGGCCGCCGGGACGGCCTGACCGAGTGCGCCGCGCCACAGCTTCGGTTCCGAGGCGAACAGGGTGATCCCGCCCGCGACCATGAACGCGGCGACGTAGAGCACCACCGGTCGCCCGGCCCCCGGGTGCCCGGCGTGCAGCAGGACCAGTCCGGCGACCAGGCCGAGTGCCAGGAACAGGTTGTAGAAGCCCACGTTGACGCGCCAGAGCCGGACCTCCGGGGCGTCCGCCGTGCTGCCGGTCAGCACGCGGCGCACCCGCGGGTGCCCGTACAGGAAGCTCTCCAGCGGCCACACGATCAGGTGGATCGCCGCGGCGACCACGGCGAAGACCTGGCTCACGGCGTTCATGGCGGACGGCTCCCTCCTGGCGGGGCGACGGAGGCGGGTGGGCGGTGACAGTGGCTGGGCGGTGGCGCCGGGCGGCCGGATCGGCCCGGACGGGCGGCCGCGGCACCGCGGGCGGGCCGCTGCTCGCGCAGCGCCGGCGGCGGGTCGTCGAGGTGGGCCCGGGCCGGTCCGATCGGGCCCGATCCGGTGCCGGTGACCCGTGCGAGGGACGGCGCGGCGGGTGCGCCGGGACGCTTTCCCATGGTGCGCATTCTATCGCCGGTGCGGTCGCGGCGGCGGTCGAAGAGCCCTTCCGGAGTGCGGGATTGGACTGGACCACTGCCTCCGCGCACCACTATCGTTCGGCGTGCCCGCGGATCGCGCGTCGCCGGAACGCATCGCGCGTCGCCGGAAGTCGTCGAGTGCTTCGGAACGGAACCCATGAGCATCTGGCCGCAGTTGCGAAGATCCAGGACCGTCCGGGCCGGGCAGGCCACCGGCCGGGTGCTGCGCTGCGGACTGATGGACACCATGCTCGCCGACCTCGCCGTCTCGGTCGCGCTCTGCTTCGAGCACCCGCTGGACGACGACCGGCTCGCCGCCGGGCTGGCCCGTGCGCTGGAGCGGGTGCCGGTCTTCGCCGGACGCCTGCGCACCGTCGAGGGCGTCCTGGAGGTGGTCTGCGACGACACCGGCGTGCCGTTCGAGGTCTACACCGTGGAGGGCACGCTCGCCGAGGCGATGGGCCGGGTGACGGCGCCCGGCTCCGAACTGGTCGCCCCGCTGGACGCCCCCGCCGCGCGCGACGGCGGCGTCCCGCTGCTCACCGTACGGGTGACCCGCACGGCCGACGGCGGCACGGTGCTCGGTTGCTCCTGGCACCACGCGATCGGTGACCTGCACAGCTTCATGCTGCTGCTGCGGGCCTGGTCCGCGGCGGTCGAGGGGGAGCCGCTGCCGGAGGCCGAACTCGTGGACGACCAGGACGAGTTGCTGGCCGAGGTGCTCCCCGCCGAGGACTGCGGCCGGCCCGGCTTCCGGCTGCCCTCGGCGGAGGAGGCGGAGCTGCTGGCCCGCGAGGTGGCGGCCGGGCCGCGCGCCAACCGGCTCGTCCAGATCGCCTTCACCGATGCCGAACTGGCCCGAATGTGCGAGGAGTTCGGTGCGGCGGCCGGGCGCCGGCTCTCCTCCGGGGACGTGCTCTGCGCCCACCTCCTGAGCACCCTGCGGGAGCTGGACGGGGACGAGGCCGAACGGATGCTGACGGTGCCGGTCAACGTGCGCCGCTGGCTGGGCCTGTCGCCCGCGCTGATGGGCAACCTGCTGAGCGAGGTCCATCTGCCGCACCGGCCCGAGGACGGGCCTGCGGTGCTGGCGGGCGCGCTGCGCACGGCGCTGGAGGAGTTCCCCGCCGCGCACCTCAACCTCCGCGCCAACCTGTGGTTCCTGGCGACCCTCGGTCGCCCGCGGCTGCGCGACTGCGTGCCGCTGGGCTTCGACCCGGCGGCACGCCGGTTCAGCTTCTCCAACTGGAGCGGCTTCGGCGCCTATGCGGTGGGTTTCCAGGGGCGGCGCCCGGTGCTCTTCAGCCCTGCCGCCAACTATCCGATTCCCTGGGTCTGTTGGACGGTGGAGGGGTTCCGCGGCGAGGGCCGGCTGGCCACCGTGGTG
>NZ_JBIVVI010001214.1:0-2658 GCF_044757675.1 Kitasatospora sp. NPDC091257 | reverse complement strand
GGCCGTATCCGGCGCTGGCACCGGGAGCCCGGCGTTCCCGTCCGACCGGACCGCACGCACGAACGCGGACGGCGCCCGGGAGGAGGTCGGGGCCCGCACGGACGACGAGATCGCCGGTTGGCCCGAGCCGCGGGCAGCGCGTCCTCGCCCCGATTCCGATCCCGACCCCGGCACGGCTCGATCGACGGCCGTGCCGGGGTCCTCCTGTGGGCCGGGTCAGTCGGCCGCGGCCTCGCGCAGCCGCTCGGCGGCGGCCTCCGGACTCACGTCGGTGACGAAGGCGTCGAGTCCGGATTCCACGCCGGCCAGGTACTTGAGCTTGCCGGGAGCGCGCCGGACGGTGAACAGCTCCAGGTGCAGGGCGAGTTCGTCGCCGCCGTCCTTCGGCGCCTGGTGCCAGGCGGAGATGTACGGGGTCCGGTTCGGCGCGGCGCCGGCGGGAGCGGGGAACAGCCGGTCGAAGCGGCGCAGCAGGTCGAGGTAGAGGCCGGGGAACTCGGCGCGCTCGGCCTCGTTCAGCGCGGTGAGGTCGCGCACCCGGCGGTTGGGGTAGAGGTGGACCTCGTACGGCCAGCGGGCGGCGAAGGGCACGAAGGCCGTCCAGTGCTCGCCCCGGAGCACCAGCCGCTCGGGGGCGGTCCGTTCGGCGGCGACGAGGTCCTCGAAGAGGTTGCGGCCGGTGCTCGCCCGGTACGCCTCGGCGCGGCCGATCATCCGGGCGGTGCGGGAGGGGACGAAGGGGAAGGCGTAGATCTGCCCGTGCGGGTGGGCCAGGGTGACGCCGATCTCCTCGCCGCGGTTCTCGAAGCAGTACACCTGCCGGACCTCGGGCCGGGCCGACAGGTCGGCCGTGCGGTCGGTCCAGGCGTCCAGCACCAGGCGGGCCCTGGCCTCGTCCAGGTCGGCGAAGGAGGCGTCGTGGTCGGGGGCGAAGCAGACCACCTCGCAGCGGCCGGTGCCCGGCCGGAGGGTGCGCAGGGGGTCGTCCTCGCGGGCGGTGACGTGGGCGGCGGAGTCCGGAGCGAGCGAGGGGAAGCGGTTCTCGAAGACGGCCACCTGGTAGTCCTCGGCCGGGATCTCGCTGAGCCGCCCGTCCCGGGACGGGCAGAGCGGGCACTCCTCGGCCGGCGGCCGGTAGGTGCGCGCCTGGCGGTGGGCCGCGATGGTGACCCAGTCGCCGGTGGCCGGGTCCAGTCGGACCTCGGAACCGGGGGCCTGCGGGTCGAGCGGCCGTTCGTCCACCGCGGTCCGGGGGGCGGCGGTGCCGCCGTCGTAGTAGATCAGCTGCCGACCGTCCGCGAGGGTGGTCACTGTCCTGACGGTGGGCTGGGTCAGGGACGTACCGGGCATGGCCCTTCTTCCTCCGAGTGAAGCCATTGGACATGGGTAAATCAACAGAAAGCTACAATCTCAAACATTATCCACCATGGGCACGCGACCGAAGTGCTCGAAGGAGGCCTCCCGATGGCTGACAGCGCCCAACCGCTCGCCGGACAGCGCCGCGTGCTGATCCTGGAGCAGATCCGCGAGCGCGGCGGGGTCCGGGTCACCGAGCTGGTCCGCGACCTCGGGGTCTCCGACATGACGGTCCGGCGCGACCTGGACGCGCTGGCGCGCCGGGGCCTGGTCCACAAAGTGCACGGCGGCGCCGTCCGGGTCGACGCGCCGGCCACCGGCGAGCCCGGGTTCGAGACCAAGGCGCACTGGGAGCTGCCCGCCAAGGAGGCGATCGCCCGGGCCGCCGCCGCGCTCGTCCCACCGGGTTCGGCGGTCGCGCTGGCCGGCGGGACGACCACCTTCGCGGTCGCCCGGCACCTGCGCGCGGTCGAGGGCCTGACCGTGGTGACCAACTCGCTGCGGATCGCCGAGCTGCTGGAACAGCCCGCCGAGGACGGCACGCCAGCCACCGCCACGGTGATCCGCACCGGCGGCGTGCGGACCCCCTCGGACGCGCTGGTCGGACCGGTGGCCGACCGGGCGATCCGCTCCCTGCACGTCAACCTGCTGATCCTGGGCTGCCACGGGCTCTCCCCCGAGGCCGGGCTGACCACCCCGAACCTCGCCGAGGCGGAGACCAACCGCGCCTTCCTCCGGTCGGCCCGCCGGGTGGTCGTGGTCGCGGACCACACCAAGTGGAACGCGGTCGGCCTGGCCACCTTCGCCGACCTGGACCAGCTGGACGTCCTGGTCACCGACGACGCCCTGCCCGCCGAGCAGCGGGCGGCCGCCGCGGGCATGGTCGGCGAGCTGATCGTGGCGGCGACGGCGGACCGCACGAACCGGCCCTGCTAGCCCGGCCGGCCCGACCGGCCCGGCTCACCCGACCGCCCCGACCGCCCTGGCTCGCCGAACCAGCCCGACCAGCCGGATCGCTCCGCCCCGCCGGAGCGGCCCGAACTCCCCCGCACCACCAGCTCGGTGGGCAGCTCCAGCCCCTCGCCCGGCGCCGCCCGCCCGCGCACCTGGTCCAGCAGCCGGCCGACCAGCGCCGTGGCGATCGCCCGCAGCGGCAGCCGGACCGAGGTCAACCCGGGATGGAGGTGCCGGCAGAGCGGCGTGTCGTGGAACCGCCCCGCCGCCGTGGCGCTCGGCCTGTCCGGCGCGCTCTGGGCGTGCGCCGTCGCCTGTCTGGTGCTCAGCGCGGTCGTCCTGCTGGAC
>NZ_JBIVVI010001213.1:0-2661 GCF_044757675.1 Kitasatospora sp. NPDC091257 | reverse complement strand
GTGCCGTCCGCCTCCCCGTTCGACCCGCTCGGCCGCTGCTCGGCCCCCGTTCGGCCCCCGTTCGGCCCCCGTTCGGCCGCCGCTCGCCGGCGGAGCCCCGCCGAGGTGCTCGGACACGCCCGCCCAGGAGCCGGGCGGGTGCCCGGGATCTGTCGAATCCTTGAAAACTCATACCTGGCGGATCATCAGACTTGTTGCTGCTTAGGGGGATTGTCCGTGCACGGGCTCCCGTTCCGTGGATAGCATCTGAATTCCATTCTGTTCGAGCGCTAATCGCCTGGGAGGGGCGGCGCCGGACAGACCGACAGGAGACTTCATGCGCGTGTCCAAGCACGTCCACCCCGTCAGCAACCGCCCGACCGCGGCCGACGTCGCCCTGCCACCGGCGCTGCCCTATCCCGACGGCTGGTCCGCACTCGCCTTCTCCGCCGAGCTCAAGCCCGGCACCGTGCTCACCCGCCAGCTCGCGGGCGAGGACGTCGTGCTGTACCGGTTGCGCAACGGCCGCCTCCGCGCGATCCGCCCGTACTGCCCGCACCTGGGCGCCCACCTCGGCCTGGCCTCGGTCGAGGGCAACGACCTGGTCTGCCCGTTCCACCGCTTCGCCTTCGACGCCGACGGCCACTGCGTACGCACCGGGTACGGCACCCAGACACCCAAGGCGGCGCTGACGCAGCTGCCGGTGCACGAGGTGAACGAGGCGGTCTTCGTCTGGCGCCACCACGACGGCCGGGAGCCGGACTGGGAGATCCCCGCCTGGCACCGGCTCGACGACGGACGGCAGCCGCTGCGGTACGCCTCCTTCGAGATGCCCGGCTACGCCCAGGACGTCATGGAGAACTCCTTCGACCTGGGCCACTTCGTCACCCTGCACGGCTGGCCCGAGGGCGAGCTGGCGGCACCGGTGGAGTTCGACGGCACCGGCTTCCACATCTCGATGCTGGTCCGGGAGACCTTCCCGCTGCTCGGAATGCGCGAGGTCCACGTCGAGGTGGACGGGTACGGCCTCACCGCCCTGCACACCGACGTCCACACCCCGTCGCTCGGCCTGAAGATCTGCTCGCTGGTCATGGCCACCCAGGTCGCCCCCGGCCGGATGCAGCTGCGGCAGGCGAGCCGCTTCGTGATGGCGGAGCCGTCCGGGCTGCCACCGGCCGTCGCCCGGACCGTCAGCCGGGTGGTGACCAGGCTGCTGGCGGGCCCGATGTTCCGGCGCAACCTGGAGTTCACCTCGGCGGACTTCCCGATCTGGTCCACCAAGCGGTACGTCTCCCCGCCCCGGCTCGCCCAGGGCGACGGGCCGATCGGCGCGATGCGGCACTGGGCCCGGCAGTTCTACCCGCCGGACCACCAGGCGCACCTGCCGGAGCCGGCCTCGCTCGCCTCCCGGAACGGGCACGGCGCCCACGAGGCGAACGGGCACAGCGCGAACGGACACCGCGCGAGCGCGGACGGACAGGGCACGCCCGACGGCGAGGCCGCCGCGAGCCGCACCCAGGCCGATGCCTCCGGCAAGGCGCCCAGTGGAGCCGCCCGGAGCTGAATCGGCCCCGGCCACCCGCAGACCCGCACTCGTTCCGCGGCCGTCGGCCCGAACCGGAACCGCCCGTCCCGGCGGTACCGTCTGGCGTGGAGTACGGACGGGCGCGGCGAGGGGAGAGTCGGCGTGGAGGCACTGGGGGACGGGGATCCCCGGCAGGTGGGCGAGTACCGCCTGCTGCGGAGACTCGGTGCGGGCGGCATGGGCCGGGTCTACCTGGGCCGGACGGCGGGCGGCCGCACGGTGGCGGTCAAGCTGGTGCACGAGCAGTTCGCGGCGGACCGGGAGTTCCGGGTGCGGTTCCGCAACGAGGTGGCCGCCGCCCGGCGGGTCGGCGGCCGCTGGACGGCCCCGGTGCTGGACGCGGACACCGAGGGCGCCCAGCCCTGGGTGGCCACCGGGTACGTCGCCGGGCCCTCGCTGGCCGCCGCCGTGCGGGAGTTCGGCCCGCTGCCCGTCGCCGCCGTCCGCTCCCTCGGGGTGGGGCTCGCCGAGGCGCTGCAGGCCGTGCACGCCCAGGGGCTGGTGCACCGGGACGTCAAGCCGTCGAACGTGCTGCTGGCGCTGGACGGCCCGCGCCTGATCGACTTCGGGATCACCCGGGCACTGGACGCGGCGACCGCGCTCACCCGGTCGGGCTTCGTGGTCGGCTCCCCGGGCTACCTCTCCCCCGAGCAGGCCGAGGGGCGCCGCGCCGGGCCCGCCTCGGACGTCTTCTCGCTCGGCGCCGTACTCGCCCACGCCGCTACCGGCACCGCGCCGTTCGGCTCGGGGGTGAGCGCGCCCGTCCTGCTCTACCGGGTCCTTCACGAGGAGCCGGAACTCGACGTGGCCGACCGGGAGTTGCGCGCCCTGCTGACGGCGTGCCTGGCCAAGGACCCGGCCCGCCGGCCCACTCCCGCCCAGCTGCGCGAGCGGCTGACGGCGGCCGACCCGACGGCGGGCGAGCGGCTGGAGCGACGGGAGTGGCTGCCGCCCGCGATCGCCGCCGCGCTGGCCGCGCTCGCGGTCGAACTGCTGGACCTGGACAGTGACTCTCCGGCCCGACCCGGCGCTCCCACCGGGCAGTTCGGCCCGGCGGAGCCGTGGCACGCCGCACCGCCGACCCCGGGGGCGCCGGC
>NZ_JBIVVI010001212.1:0-2664 GCF_044757675.1 Kitasatospora sp. NPDC091257 | reverse complement strand
CGTGGTGGGGGAGGGCGCTCGGCTGGGCGGGTGGCTTCGAACGGGGGGAACGAGTCATTTCATATGACTGTTTCTGTTGTGCCGGTGCGGCGAGCTGACGACGGGTCATTCTTGGTCCAATCGACGCGTCCAGAAAGGCTCGCCCGCCGTGACCCAGCCGTTCGAACTGCCGTCCTTCTACGTGCCGCACCCGGCACGCCTCAACCCCCATCTGGACGAGGCACGGGCCCACTCCACCGACTGGGCCCGGGAGATGGGGATGCTGGAGGGATCCGGAATCTGGGACCAGGCCGACCTGGAAGCCCACGACTACGGCCTGCTCTGCGCGTACACCCACCCCGACACCTCCGCCGAGGCGCTGTCGCTGGTCACCGACTGGTACGTGTGGGTCTTCTTCTTCGACGACCACTTCCTCGACATGTTCAAGCGCACCAACGACCGCGGTGCGGGCAAGGCCCACCTCGACCGGCTGCCGCTGTTCATGCCGGCCGACCCGGCCGCCGAGCTGCCCGAGCCGGAGAACCCGGTCGAGGCGGGCCTGGCCGACCTGTGGCGGCGCACCGTGCCGGCGATGGGCGAGGACTGGCGGATCCGGTTCGCCGAGAGCACCCGGAACCTGCTCAACGAGTCGCTGTGGGAGCTCGCCAACATCAACGAGGGCCGGGTGGCCAACCCGGTCGAGTACATCGAGATGCGCCGCAAGGTCGGCGGCGCGCCCTGGTCCGCGCAGCTGGTCGAGTACGCGGCCGGCGCCGAGGTGCCGAAGGAGGTGTCGGGTTCGCGGGCGCTGCGGGTGCTGATGGACGCCTTCTCCGACGGGGTGCACCTGCGCAACGACATCTTCTCGTACCAGCGGGAGGTGGAGGACGAGGGCGAGCTGAGCAACGGCATCCTGGTGCTGGAGCGGTTCCTGGAGTGCTCCACCCAGGAGGCCGCGGACGCGGTCAACGACCTGCTCACCTCGCGGCTCCAGCAGTTCGAGAACACCGTGTTCACCGAACTGCCGGTGCTGTTCGCGGAGACCGGGCTGGACCCGGCGGGGCGCGCCCGGGTGACGGCGTACGTCAAGGGCTTGCAGGACTGGCAGTCCGGCGGGCACGAGTGGCACCTGCGGTCCAGTCGGTACATGAACGGCGGTGGGGCGGCCGCGGGTTCGGGCGGGTCCGGTGGCGAGGTCGCTCCCGGCTCGGGCGGTGGACCGGTGGGTCTGCCGGGCCTGCCGGGTGGGCCCGGGGGCGGCAACTGGTGGGACCAGTACGCGATCGGCGGCATCGGGACCTCGGCGCTGGACATCCTGCGCAGCACGGCCGCCGGGGCCACGGCGGCCGTGGCGGAGGGGGGCTCGACGCCGGCGGCCAAGGGTGCGGCGGGCCCGGCCGTGCGGCGGGCGCGGTCGCACGGCCACGTGCCGTACCAGGCCGTGGGGCCGTCCCTGCTGCCCGAGTTCAAGCTTCCGTTCGAGCTCCGGCTGAGCCCGCACCTGGACGGCGCCCGGGAGCGCGTGATCGAGTGGGCCGAGCGGATGGGACTGCTGGCGGCGGTGCCGGGCGTTCCCGGCTCCGGCATCTGGGACGCCGAGTCGATGCGAGACTACGACCTCCCGCTCTGCGCGGCCGGCCTCCAGCCGGATGCCACGGCCGACCAACTCGACATCTCCTCGGCCTGGTTGGCCTGGGGCACCTGGGCCGACGACTACTACCCCCGGGCCTTCGGGCACACCCGCGACCTGGGTGGCGCCAAGGTCGCCAACGCGCGGCTGTCCCTTCTCATGCCGGTGGACGGCACCCCCGCGCCGGAGCCCGTCAACGCGCTGGAGCGCGGCCTCGCCGACCTCTGGGAGCGCACCGCCGGCCCGATGACCGTCGAGGCCAGGGGCCGCTTCCGGGTGGCGGTCGAGGCGATGCTGGACAGCTGGATCTGGGAGCTGAGCAACCAGATCCAGAACCGGATCCCCGACCCGGTGGACTACCTGGAGATGCGCCGCTCCACCTTCGGCTCCGAGCTCACCACGAGCCTCTCCCGCCTCGGCCACGGGCAGACCGTGCCGCCGGAGGTGTACGACCACGGCTCGATGCGCGCGCTGGAGAACTCGGCGATGGACTACGCGTGCATGATGAACGACCTCTTCTCGTACCAGAAGGAGGTCGAGTACGAGGGCGAGCTGCACAACGCCGTCCTGGTGGTGCAGAACTTCTTCGGTTGCGACTACGAGTCGGCGGTCCGGATCGTCGACGACCTGATGCACTCGCGGCTGGGCCAGTTCCAGCACGTGGTGCAGAAGGAACTCCCGGTCATGTACGAGGACTTCGGGCTGGAGCAGGCGGCCAGGGAGATGCTCGACGGGTACGTGGGGGAGCTGGAGAACTGGCTCGCGGGCATCCTGAACTGGCACGAGGGCTGCCTCCGGTACGCCACGGCCGACCTGGAGCGGCACTTCGGCGCCGAGCGGGACCTGGTGGAGGCCTCGCAGGCCCGTCGGGCGGCCGCCGCGCCGGTTCCGACGGTCCCGCCGCCCTCGGTGCCGCCGGTGCCGCTCGGTCCGACCGGCCTGGGGACGGCCTCGCTGCGCCTGTCGGCGGGCGGCTGACGTCGACGGGTCGCACCCGCGCGGGTCCAGCCCGCGCGGGTGCGCCGCATCGTGGCTAGGCTGGCGAACCGGGGGAT
>NZ_JBIVVI010001211.1:0-2666 GCF_044757675.1 Kitasatospora sp. NPDC091257 | reverse complement strand
GTGGGGTTGCCGTGGGCGAAGGCCTTGGCGTCGAGTTGCCAGATCCAGGGGGCCTGGTTGTTCCAGGTCGGCGTCGTGGTGTTGATGGGGCCGGTCGCCCAGAGTTCGGTGTTTCCGGCGGCGGCCGGGTCGCAGCCCCAGGAGTGGGTCTCCTCGATGTGGAAGGTCGCCGACATGACGGTGGCGCCGGCCAGGCCGCGGGTGTTCATCTCGATGTAGGAGCGGGTGTTGCCGCTGCCGTTGTAGCCGACGCGCGGCTCGTCCGGTGGGTTGTCGGAGTTCCAGCCGTTCCCGTCCGGGTAGGCGGCGTTGGGTGTGGCGGAGTAGACGACCGCCCAGCGGTTGCGCCAGCCGTCGGTGAACGTCGGGTCGATGACGACCGGGAAGACGGTGTCGGCGCCGTGCAGCAGGTCGGCGTCCGGGGTCAGCCGCAGGGTGTCCGCAGTGATCTGGGTGGCCATGGTCCGCGGAGGGTGCTCGGAAGTGCCGGGAGCATCGGGGCTCGGCGGTGGTGTGCTGTCGGCGGACCGTGCGGCTGTTGCCGGTGCGGACTTGGCCATCGGCGAGGGAGCAGTCGTGGGCTGTTGGGCCGTGGCGGCCGGGGCGTGGGAGTCCCACATCCGCGGGGCCTGCGCGGTGAAGACCGTGCCACCGGAGGCGTCGGTCACGGTGATCCGCCCGTCCTGGCCGGCGTTGAGGGCGATGCCCATGGTCTTCAGGCCGTAGGTGACCTGGGCCAGACGCGGGTCGTCGGCGGCCTGACGGGTCTTGACGACCAGCTGGTGGCTGAAGCCGTCGGCCTCGGAGAGGATCTTCAGGTCCACCCCGGGCAGCACCTCACGGTACAGGGCGGTGCTGCCACTCAGTTCGGGTTGCGGCAGCGGTGTCGGCCAGGTGATGGCGAGGGACTTGCCGTCCTTCTGCATCGTGGCCAGCGGAGCGTTGCTGCCGCCGGCTGAGAACGTCATCGGGAAGACAGCGGCCTTCGGGCCGATGGTTCCGTCGGGACGGTGCTCCAGTGTGGCGTCGGCCGGCTGCCACTGCCCGGCGACCTTCGCGCGCACCGGCCTCGCGTGCCGGCGCATGGTGAAGCTGCCGTCCGGGTTCGCCACGAGATCGGTCGACTCGTCCTGCCGCTCCGTGATTTCGACAGGCCTACCGCTCTGGCGCGCCTTCAGGGCAGCGGCTTGTTCAGGCGTGCTGCTCTGAAGCGGGCTGGAGGGACTTCCCGTGTCGGCAAAGGCGGGTACTTGGCCCAGTGCGGCAGCGCTTACGGCGGCCGCGACGATCAGAGCGGCTGCTGTTCTTCGGGTGGTTCGCCCTATTCGGTGGGCGCTGTGACGGTGCATCCCGTTCACTTTCTGTGTGGTTCGCAGACGCCCCCATCATGCAAGCGGACGGTGACAGGCGAGCGGACTGTTGAACGGGGCAGTGAGAGGGGGAGGTTGAATCAGATACAACATCGTGATCACAGGGCTTGCGGGGGCTACCTGGATAGCCGGAGATAGGCGGAAAAATCCCTCTTCCAGGACGCGGATCCGGACTGAAGGAGCGCCACTCGCAATATGAAGGAGTTATGAGAGAGAGATAAAAGACCCGTAGGTCGGGCAGTTGGCGAACTATCAGGCACTCGCCGTCAGCCGCTCTTGGTAGCGTCCCGCCGGGTGCGATCGCGCCCGGACAACCCGACCAAGAGGAATGAAACGGATGTCTCCATCCGACACGGGCGCCTCGCCCGGAGCGCGAAAGCGACGGTCCGAGGCAATAAGACGCCCTGTGCTCCGTAAAGTCGCACCCATGGCCGTGGCAGCCCTGATAGCCGCCGTCGTACAGATCCCGGCCATCGCGGTGGCGGCCGACAACGAGCTCAAGCTCCCGCCCCTCCAGCACATCGAACCCGTCCCGCTGGCCCGGGTCGTGGCGGAACAGCCCGCCGCGAAGACGACCCAGCCCGCAACCGCGCCCCCGGTCGCTGCGTGGCCCAAGCCGGGGAAGGTCGAGGTCGACCTTCCGCCGGCCTCGGCGCAGGACCGGTCCCCTCAGGCGAAGGCACCCGGCCTGCCGCTGACCGTCGCCTCCACCGGGGCGAACTCGACGGCGGGGGAGCAGTCCAAGGTCAGGGTGGCCCTGTCCGACCGGGCGGCCGCGGCCAAGGTGGGTCTCGACGGCGTCCTGGTCAACCTCGAACCGGTGGCGGGCAGCGCCACGCCCGACACGGCGCGTGTCCAGCTGGACTACAAGGCCTTCCGCGAGTCGTTCGGGGCCGACTGGGGCTCGCGTCTGACCTTCGTCCAGTTGCCGGCGTGTGCGCTGACCACCCCGGACCAGCCGCAGTGCCGCACGGCCACACCGATGGCCGCCTCGAACGACGCCAAGGCAGGCACCCTCACCGCCGACGTCACCGTAGCGGCTCCCACCGGCCAGACCTCCGAGGGCACGGTCAAGGCATCATTCGCCGAGGCTGCCGGCACGTCGGTCGCCGGAGCGACGGTGCTGGCCGCCACGGCCGGGGCCTCGGGCCCGGAGGGCAACTACAAGGCGACCTCGCTCTCACCGTCCAGTACCTGGTCGGTGAGTGGCAACACCGGCTCCTTCAACTGGTCCTACCCCATCCCGGTACCGCCGGTGCCCGGTGACCTGACCCCCCAGGTCGCCCTCGGCTACAC
>NZ_JBIVVI010001210.1:0-2669 GCF_044757675.1 Kitasatospora sp. NPDC091257 | reverse complement strand
TTGTCGAAGGCGAGCAGCGACGCCTGCTTGTAGGGGGGTCAACGGTGTCGGCAAGAGCCACCTCGGTGCTGGCCGCCGCCGCGCTCGGCGAGCTGTGCGTTCCGTTGCTCGAGCTCCCCGACTCCCGACCCCAGGGCCTGGCCGGGCAGGTGATCGCCGCCCTTTACACCGGAGGCGACCGGTTCCTTCGCACCGGGCACCCGCGCACGGAGACGCTGCTGCTGGCCGCACTCCAAGTGCACCGGTACGAGTCGCTGCCGGCAGTAGGAGACGGGCGCACCGTGCTGGAGGACCGGGGCCCGGCCTCGGTCACCGCCTACCAGGCCGCCGTCCTCGCCGAGGCGGCCGGCGCCACCGAAACCTGGTTTTGGGTAGGGCCGCCTCGGTGCCGGGCGGGACGAGCCGCCACTGGGTGATGCGGCCGTTGTCGTCGCCGGTGACCAGGGTGTGCTCGCCGGTGGGCTGTGCCGAGGCGCCGCCGCGGGTGGTGAGACGGGTGGCGAGGGCGTCGGCGCTCAGGCTCATGGTGGCGAGAGCGTGCTCGTAAGCGCGTGGGCGGGCGAGGGGATCGCGTGGGACGTACGTCGCTAGATTCATCCTTTCGGACGAAGGCAGCCCGGAGAGGTCACCAGCATCCGGCATCTGCCCAACACCCCTGCGACCAGCGCTGCCTGGCGGTTGGCGGGCACAGTGTGGCCGACGCGGACGAGGAGGTGCTGGTGGGCAGAGGCAGCTGGCATGAGGCGGTTGTGAACGGCGCTCGGAGAGCGAAGGCAGACTCAGGAGCACGTTGAGCCACGTTCGGGTCTGCCCGGCTTGTAGAGTGCGAGCCTTGTACGCCACGCCCGCTGGAGCTGATTGTGCGCATGCTCGCTGCCCGTCTCCAAGCAGTTGGTCGATGGGAGTCCCGCTCCTGGGTCGGATCGGGGGTGAACCGTGGCGATCAGTGACGCGACCATTGCGCAGACATTGTCGGCGTACCTCGAGCGGTTTCAAGAGGAGACCGAAGCGCTGGCCGAGCCGTTGCGGCTCCTCGACGAGGGCTCCGAGTTCGCGTCCCGACGCACCTTCCCGATGCACGTGACGGTCGGCGCGCTCCTGGTCCGCGATTGCGAGGTGCTGCTCATCGACCACCTTGCTTACGGGATCACGCTGCAGCCGGGCGGCCATCTCGAACCCACCGATACCACGTTGCTCAGGGCGGCGCTGCGCGAGCTGACGGAGGAGACCGGCCTTGACGAGTGCCACATCGCGGCGCTGTCGCCGGTCCCGGTCTACGTCGAGTACGGCCTGGTGCCGGCGCGGCCGGAGAAGGACGAACCGGCGCACCACCACCTGGACATCGGGTACGCCTTCTCGACGGAACGTGCCGAGATCGGGTTCCTCCAGGAGACGGAGGTGACCGGCGCGGCCTGGTACCCGTTGGACCTGGCCGTGAGCGTGGTCGGGGAGCGTGTCGCTCGGGCGTTCGACGTCACCGCGTAGGCCCTCCGAGGCGGGCGTGACACTGCGATGTCCGCACCACGGCCCGGAGGCGTCCCCCGGTACCGGGTCGGCGCAGCCTCGCTCACTCGAGGACCGGCTTGGCGTTGCGGCTGCGCTTGAGCTCGTAGAAGCCGTCGGTCTGCGCGACAAGTACCAGGCCGTCCCAGAGCTTCCCGGAGTCCTCGCCGCGGAGGGCCTGGCGCAGCACGGGACCGAACAGGGCAGTACCGGCGATGCGCAGGACGGGGGTGCCGACGTCGAGTCCGACCTCGTCGAAAGCCTCGTGGTGGGAGGCGATGATGCGCTGGTCGTAGCCGATGGCGGTGGTGGCCGAGGCCAGGGCGGCGGGCAGCCTCGTCTCGGCGAGGGCCTCGGGGATGACGGTGGGGTCGTCGCGGCGGCGCTGGTTGTGCAGGCGGGTGCCGATGGCTGTGTACAGCGGGCCGAGGATCTGGGGGCCGGCGTGCTCGGCGGCGGCCGCGCACACCCGCACCGAGCCCCAGGCGCTCTCCATCAGCGCCCGGTATTCGGCGCTGAGGCCCTCGCCTGCGCGTTGGACGAGGTTGAGGTAGGCCAGTGACATGATCCGCCAGTCGGCGCGGATGGGGCGGACCTTCTCGACTTCCAGGAGCCAGCGGGAGGTGACCCACGCCCACGGGCACAGCGGGTCGAACCAGAAGGGCACCTCAGTGCGGGTCAGGTCGTCGTCGTGGAGCATCGGGTGGGCACCGTCCTTGTCTCGGTTCGGTCGTGCGGAGTGTCGTGGTGGGTCAGGTGTCGAACAAGCCGGCCTGGACGGGCTGGTTGGCCTTGGCGGTGCGTCCGGCGGTCTTGAGCAGGGCCGTGAGGCTGTTTAGGCGCGGGTCGAGGTCGGCGGCGGCGATGAGGTGGAGGAAGATTTTCGTGGTGACGTCGACGTCGTCGGGTGCCCGGTGGCGGTTGGGCGGCTGGGGGATGGTGAAGTGGGCCAGGAGCGTGTCGAGCTTGTAGTTGGGCAGGCCGGGGACGAGGTGCTTGGCCAGTGGGATGGTGTCGATGAGGTTGGTGCGGGCCAGCGTCGGGCAGTGCTCGGCCTGGTGGTGGAGGATGTTCGCCTCGGTGGCGGCGTGCTGGGGGATGGTGAAGTGGGCCAGGAGCGTGTCGAGCTTGTAGTTGGGCAGGCCGGGGACGAGGTGCTTGGCCAG
>NZ_JBIVVI010001209.1:0-2672 GCF_044757675.1 Kitasatospora sp. NPDC091257 | reverse complement strand
GTGTACTGGTCCTTGAGTTTCATCTGGGTGGTGAGGCGGCCCTCTGTGAACACGGTGCGCCAGTCGGTGCTGTCGCTGGGGGAGCGGCGGCGGAAGCGGCGGTGAACCAGAGGTGAACACCCCTTCACGGAATCGCATCGGCAGGCGGCGCGGGCGGCGCGGGAGGCGTACGGGCGGCGCGCGGCAGCGACGTGGAGCGGGGCGCTCGCACAGCGGTCCGAGGATGTGTCAGATTGTTCAACTCGCCTTACCGCAAAGGTCATCCCGCAGTCCGGACCCGCGTCGTGGTTACGCGCCGGTAATGCCTAGTCTCAGCACTATGCGCCGAGCAAAAATCGTCTGTACCCTCGGGCCCGCCACCGACTCGTACGACCAGATCAAGTCCCTGGTCGACGCCGGGATGGACATCGCCCGACTGAACCTCAGTCACGGCTCGCACACCGAGCACGAGGAACGCTACCGCCGCGTCCGCAAGGCCGCCGACGAGACCGGCCGCAGCGTCGGCATCCTCGTCGACCTTCAAGGCCCGAAGATCCGGCTCGACACCTTCGCCCACGGACCCGTACTTCTCGAACGCGGCGACGAGTTCACCATCTCCACCGACAACGGCGTCGTGGGGGACAAGGACCGCTGCGGAACCACCTACTCCGGGCTCGCCGGGGACGTCAGCCGCGGCGAGCGCATCCTGGTCGACGACGGCCGGGTCACCCTGGAGGTCGTCGCCGTCGACGGGCCGCACGTGCGCTGCCTGGTCATCGAAGGCGGCCTGGTCTCCGACCACAAGGGCCTCAACCTCCCCGGCGTCGCCGTCTCCGTCCCCGCACTCAGCGACAAGGACGTCGCCGACCTGCGGTGGGCGCTGCGCACCGGGGCCGACCTCATCGCGCTCTCCTTCGTCCGCAGCGGGCGGGACGTCGAGGACGTCCACCGGATCATGGCGGAGGAGGGACGCCGGGTCCCGGTCATCGCCAAGATCGAGAAGCCGCAGGCGGTGGAGAACCTGGAGTCCGTCGTCGACGCCTTCGACGGGATCATGGTGGCCCGCGGCGACCTGGGCGTGGAGATGCCCCTCGAACAGGTCCCGCTGGTCCAGAAGCGCGCCATCAAGCTCGCCCGCCGCAACGCCAAGCCGGTCATCGTCGCGACCCAGATGCTCGACTCGATGATCAACACCTCCCGGCCGACCCGCGCCGAGGCCTCCGACGTCGCCAACGCCGTCCTGGACGGGACGGACGCGGTGATGCTCTCCGGGGAGACCTCGGTCGGCAAGTACCCGGTCGAGACCGTCAAGACCATGGCCCGGATCGTCGAGGCCGCCGAGAACGACATCCTGGCCGCGGGCCTCCCGCCGCTCACCACCGGCAGCAAGCCGCGGACCCAGGGCGGCGCCGTCGCCCGCGCGGCCGCCGAGATCGGCGACTTCCTGCACGCCAAGTACCTGATCGCCTTCACCCAGTCCGGCGACACCGCCCGCCGGCTCACCCGCTACCGCTCGCCCATCCCGGTGCTCGCCTTCACCTACGAACCGGCCGTACGCAGCCAACTCGCCCTCACCTGGGGCGTGGAGACCTTCCTCGGCCCGTTCGCCCCGACCACCGACCAGATGGTCGAACAGGTCGACGCGGCACTCCTGTCGCTCGGCCGCTGCCAGAAGGGCGACATCGTCGTCATCACGGCGGGTTCGCCTCCCGGCCTGGCCGGCTCCACCAACCTCGTCCGCGTCCACCACGTGGGGACGCTGGACGCCTGAGTGACTGCCCGGCGGCGCGGCCCTCCCGGGGCCGCGCCGCTGTCAGTGCTTGGGGCCGATGTGGGCGTCCATGAGGGCGACGGAGTCCTTGCGGGCGACGGAGATGTTGACCTGGCCGGTGGGGCGGGGGATCGAGGCCTTCCACTGGACGCCGACGGCGTCGAGGGTGGCGGTGAAGAGGCCGATGATGTCGGCCGACGTGTTGGTGAAGAAGTACCGGGGGTACTCGTAGCGCTTTGTGACGCCACCGACCGTGCGGGTCGTCCAGTTGGTGATGCGGCAGCCGTCGGAGTGGATCAGGCCCCGCAGGAACTCCCACGGGTGGGCGTCGACGATCGCCTGCTGCCAGGGCGCGAGGACGATCGGCCGCAGGTGCTTCGGGCCGGGGCCGTGCTGGGGGAAGAGACAGGGCCAGTGCTTGCTGGTGCTGACGACGCTCGTGCAGCCCGGCGCGTGGACACGGTTGACCTTGTTGTGCGGCATGACAGCGGAGACGGCGCGCTCGCACTCGTCGATGAGGCCGGGCCAGGCGTCGCAGCAGGCGATGCGAAGGGCGTGGACCTCGCGGCGACCCTCGCTGATGCAGCCGTCGCCGAGGTAGAGCCCGAGCAGATAGGCGTAGTCCGCGGGCGGGCGAGAGGGGTCGAGCCGGCCGTCACGGAGCGGGCATTCGGCGGTCATGCGCGGGCTGGGGACGGCACCGGAAGCCCACTCGCGGATCGAGGACCGGGATATTCCGGTCGCGCGGCTGACCTGACTGAAGGTCAGTCCGGATGCGTGGAGGTCGAGCGCCCGTTGGCGCGTGGCCGTGTCGTACATGTCGCTGTCAGTGCTTGGGGCCGATGTGGGCGTCCATGGGGGCGACGGAGTCCTTGCGGGCGACGGAGATGTTGACCTGGCCGGTGGGGCGGGGGATCGAGGC
>NZ_JBIVVI010001208.1:0-2676 GCF_044757675.1 Kitasatospora sp. NPDC091257 | reverse complement strand
GGGTTCGGGGGCCGCCGGGCCGTTGGGGGGATCGCCCGGCGGCGTGCTTCGACCCTCCGCCCGGGGAAGGCGCCGCCACATCGACGGTCCGGCGCGGACGTCCGGGCATGATGGTGGACGCCGGGGTCAACCGATCGGCTGATGCGGCCCCGGGCCGGACGGGTCACCATCGAGGGATCGACGCAGGTCGGTGCGAGGCCGGACCGCGACGGTACGGGCCGGTGCAGGCCGGTCCGGGCCGGCGCAGGCCGCGCCCGCACCACCCGTTCAGCCAGGAGCCACCCGTGCAGCAGCCCCGTCCGACCGCCGGCCGCGGCGCTGCGGACCGCACCGGCACCGGCCGCCGGGACGCCCTCGGCACCGGCGACACCCTCGACACCCGCGACACCGGCGACCCGGACGCGGGCCGGTTGGCACTGCTGCTGGACTCCGCCTTCCTGCTGCTGCTCGCCGCCTCGCTCAACCGCTACCTCACCCACCACTTTGGCACCGCGCAGGCGCCCTGGGTGATCGGGCTGAGCGCGGCCCTCGCGGTCGCCCGGCCGGCCGGGTCCTGGCTCGACCACCGCCGTCCGCCCGCCCCGGGCCGGCCCCGCCGGTGGCCGCTGGCCCTGGTGGTGGCCCTCTGGGTGGTGCTGGTGCTGCTCGCGCCGAGCTTCGCCTGGTGCGCCGTCCCGCTGATCTACAGCGTGCTGCGGGTACTGCCGGCAAGGGCGGCCATCCCGCTGGTCGGGGCGCTGACCCTGCTGGTGGTGATCGCCGAGATCCGGCTGCCCGGCGGCGCCGACGCCACGCTGGTCCTGCTGCCGCCCGCGGTGGCCGGGCTCGCCACCGGCGTCTTCCTCGTCATGGCCCGGCAGGCCGCCCGGCAGCGCGCGCTGATCGCCGATCTGGTCCGCACCCGGCGCGAACTCGCCGCCACCGAGCGGCGGGAGGGCACCCTGGCCGAGCGCGAGCGGCTGGCGATGGAGATCCACGACACCCTGGCGCAGGGCCTGTCCAGTCAGCAGATGCTGCTCCAGGCCGCCGAGCGCACCTGGGACACCCACCCGGCGACCGCCCGCACCCACGTCCGCACCGCCGCCGAGGTGGCGGCCCGGAACCTGGCCGAGGCCCGCCGCTTCGTCCACGACCTCGCCCCGGCGGAGCTGTCCGACGGCCGCACCCTCGACCGGGCACTGCGGTCGCTGGCCGGGCGGGAGTCCGCCGAGAGCGGGCTGCCGGTCCGCTTCCACCTGGACGGCACACCGGTGCCGCTGCCCGCGGCCGCGCAGTCCGCGCTGCTGCGGATCGCCCAGGGCGCACTGGCCAACGTCCGCGAGCACGCCGGGGCTTCGGCCGCCGCGATCACGCTGTCCTTCCTCGGCGACCAGGCCGTGCTGGACATCGCCGACGACGGACAGGGCTTCGACCCGGACGCGGCCGGCCCCGGGGGCGGGCGCGGGTACGGCCTGCCGGCGATGCGGGCCCGGCTGCGGCAGCTGGGTGGCAGGCTGACCGTGGAGAGCACGCCCGGTGAGGGCACCGTCGTCTCCGCCGCGATCCCCCTGACGCAGCGATGAGTCGGAGCACCCGTGCACCCGGCGCGGCAACCGGCCCGGAACGCCGACGGGCCCGGCGCGGCCATGACCTTGGAGCAGAGATGAGCACGACTCCCGTCCGGACGACCCCGGTCCGCCTGCTGGTCTGCGACGACCACGCCGTGGTGCGGGCCGGGCTGCTGGCGTTGCTGGCGAGCGCCGGCGACATCGAGGTGGTCGGCGAGGCGAGTACCGGGGAGGAGGCCGTCGCGCTGGCCGCCCGGCTGGCGCCGCAGGTCGTGCTGATGGACCTCCAACTCGGCGACGGCATCGACGGGGTGGAGGCCACCCGGCGGATCACCGTCGCCCCGGGCGGACCGCACGTCCTGGTGCTCACCACCTACGACACGGACGCCGACATCACCCGGGCCATCGCCGCCGGCGCCACCGGCTACCTGCTGAAGGCCGAACGGCCGGAGGAGCTGTTCGCCGCCGTGCACGCGGCCGCGCGGGGCCGCACGGTGCTCTCGCCGCCGGTCGCCTCCAGGGTGATGGCGCAGATGCGGGCGCCCTCACCGCAGCTCACCGAACGCGAGCAGGACATCCTCGAACAGTTGGCGCAGGGGCTGGGCAACCGGGAGATCGCCCGGGCGCTGTTCATCAGCGAGGCCACGGTGAAGACGCACCTCGGCCGGATCTACGACAAGTTGGGCGTGGACACCCGGGCGGGCGCGGTGGCGGTGGCGAAGGAGCGCCGGCTGCTGCGCTGAGGCCGGACCCGCTCCCCGTTCCCCCGGCTGCGCTGGGCGCCCGCCCGGTGTCACTGCGTGCTGCCATGATGCTCGGAATGTCGGATTCCGAGCCGGTGCCCGCCCGTGAGCTCCACCGGCCCGGTGCGGGCGGCTCGGGCGCCGGCCGTCCCGGATCGGCCACAACTCCCTGGTCCGAGGCCTTTTCGGGTTCCGCTGAGGGCCTCGCCACAATGTGGATGTTTCGTGGATTTCGCTATTGACAAACCAACCACGCGGTTTGTTAGTTTGAGATCAACGACGTCCCCGGGGGCCGACTCGCTCAGCGGCCGGCTGGAGCCCGCCGACCCGGACTCGGCGGAGCGCGGCACCGGCTTCCTCAGCATGGGACGGCCCGCGCCCGGCAC
>NZ_JBIVVI010001207.1:0-2676 GCF_044757675.1 Kitasatospora sp. NPDC091257 | reverse complement strand
CCCCCGGGCTCGCGCCCGCCCCCACCTCCGCGATACCCGTCCCGGCGGGGAACCGCCTGGTCGGCTCGCTGTTCGACCTCACCCGCCGCCCGCTGCGCAGCTACCTCGCGGCCCGCCGCGACCACGGCGACGTGGTGCGCTTCCAGGCCGGGCCGCCCGGGCTGCGCGCCGACTTCTACGGGGTGTTCTCGCCGGAGGGCGTCCGGCAGGTGCTGGCCGTCGAAGCGGCCAACTTCCGCAAGGAGGACCCCTTCTACGACGAGTTGCGGACCAGTGTCGGTAACGGGCTGCTGACCAGCCAGGACGCCGAGTACCAGCGCCAACGCCGCATGGTGCAGCCGCTGTTCACCCGGCGCCGGGTGGACGGCTACGCGGACGCGCTCGCGCAGGAGGCGCAGTCGCTCGCCGAGCGCTGGCGGGCGGTGCCCGGCGGGGTGGTGGACGCGGCGGAGGAGACGTCCCGGTTCGCCCTGCGGGCGGTCGCGCGGATCCTCTTCGGCGCCGACGTGGAGGAGGCGATAGCGGTGGTGCACCGCAGCTTCCCGGTGCTCGGCGAGTACGTGAAGGAGCGCGGCTACGCCCCGGTCCGCCTCCCACGCACCTGGCCGACCCCGGCCAACCGGCGCGGTGCCGAGGCCCAGCGGGCGCTGTACGGGGTCTGCGACCGGATCATCGCCGAACGGGCCGCGCGGGGCGGCGGCGACGAGGACGCGGACGACCTGCTCACCCTGCTCGGACGGGCCCGCGACGAGGACGGCGGGCGGCTGGACCCGGCCGAACTCCGCGACCAGGTCCTGGTGTTCCTGCTCGCCGGGCACGAGACCACGGCCACCGCGCTGGCCTTCGCGCTGCACCTGCTGGCGATGCACCCCGAGCAGCGGCGGCTCGCCCGGGAGGAGGCGCGGACCGTCCTGGCGGGGCGGGCACCGACGGCGGCGGACCTGGAGGCGCTGCCCTACATCACCCGGGTGCTGAAGGAGGCGATGCGGCTCTACCCGTCGGCGGCCCTGGGCGGGCGGCGGGCGGTCGCGGAGACCGTCATCGACGGGTACGTGATCCCGGCCGGGGCGCAGGTCGTGGTTGCGCCGCTGGTCACCCACCGGCACCCGGACCACTGGGTGGACCCGGAGCGCTTCGACCCGGACCGCTTCCTCCCGGAGGCGGAACGGGCCCGGCACCGCTATGCCTGGTTCCCGTTCGGGGGCGGACCGCGGGCCTGCATCGGGCAGCACTTCTCGATGCTGGAGGCGGTGCTGGCGTTGGGGGTGCTCCTGCGGGACTTCGAGGTGGAGGCGGTGGACCGGCGGGTGGCGCTCGCCCAGGGGATCACGCTGCGGGCGGCGAGCCCGATGCGGATCCGGGTGACGGCGAGCCGCTGACGGCCGGCGGCTGACAGCGTGCGGCCGACAGCCGACAGCCGACAGCCGACAGCCGACAGAGTTCAGCGGACAGATGACAGATTTCAAACTCTGTCATCTGTCCGCTGTCGTTTGTGCGCAGCCCCCGCACGCCGTCCGCCGCGCCGGCCGTCCTCTGGGTACACGACAGGGCCATCGGAACACATCACGCGCTTCCTGCGGGCAGCTTTTCAGATCTTTGTCTGACCGATTCCGGCTGCTCGGTAGCGTCCCACGCACCCCAGGCCGGAAGCGCACATGCGGTTGGCATATGCCATTCGTGTGCAGTCCGCCCGGCCCGGGGCGCCCGGGCGCACCGCGTACCGCCTCCGGGCCCGACTGGTCGACCGGAGGTCCCATGGGCACTCTCAACCATCTCAGCCTCGGCTGGCTGACCCCCGCCCTCTCGTACCTGATGGCCTGCACCGGCGCCGCCCTCGGCCTGCGCTGCACGCTGCGGGGACTGGCCGCGAGCGGCCCGGCCCGGCGGAACTGGCTGATCACGGCCGCCGCCGCGATCGGCTCCGGCATCTGGACCATGCACTTCGTCGCCATGTTCGGCTTCACCGTCGACGGCACCGAGCTGCGCTACAACGTGCCGCTGACCGTCCTCAGCCTCGTGGTCGCGGTGCTGGTCACCGGCCTCGGCCTGACCGTGGTCTGCTACGGCCGGCACCGCGGCCTCTCCCTGCTCTCCGGCGGCGTCACCACCGGTCTCGGCGTCGCCGCGATGCACTACCTGGGCATGGCCGCCCTGCGGATGCACGGGGGCCTGCACTACGACGCCGGGACGGTCGCGCTGTCCGTGCTGATCGCGGTCGGCGCCGCGACCGCCGCGCTCTGGGCCGCCGTCACCATCCGCAACGTGTACACGGCCGCGGCCGCCGCGATGGCCATGGGCCTCGCCGTCAGCTGCATGCACTACACCGGCATGGCCGCCGTCCACGTCCGGCTGGAGCCGACCCGGACCGTTCTCGGCGGGGTCAGCCCGATGGAGTTCGTCTTCCCGCTCGCCGTCGGCCTCGGCTCGTTCCTCTTCCTCGCCTCGGCCTTCGTGGCACTCTCACCGACCGCCCAGGAGCGGGCCGGCTACCGGGAGGCGGGCGAACCGGCCGTGGAGGAGTCCCCCGCCGCGCCCCCGCACCCCGAGCGCGCGTGGCACGAGCCCACCCCGGCAGCGGACGGGCGGCGCGACGCCGAGCGGCACGACCGCGCAGCCTGAGCCGCGCCCGCTCGCTCCCGGTCCGCCCACCCGGCCTCCGCCCACCCGGCCTCCGCC
>NZ_JBIVVI010001206.1:0-2676 GCF_044757675.1 Kitasatospora sp. NPDC091257 | reverse complement strand
GGGCACCCCGGCGGGTGCACCGGCAGGCGCGCCGGCGGAGCCTGCCGCGTCCGCGCCCTGGACCGGCTCGGCACCCCGGGCCGCGTCCGTAGGCTGGGGCGCCACCGCCGGCCGGCCGCCCTGGCGCGACAGGCCTCCCATCGTCCCCGCCGACTTGGCCGGGAAGTCGGGCACGGGGCGCCTCTCGGTCCGCGGCCCTCCCGAGGACCGAGCGCCACCGGTCACTCTGTGTCCGGGAATGTGTGTGGGCATGCGTTGGTCTGCGCCGTTCTGCCGAGTCATGTGCTGATAGGGAAGGCATGTGGAGCGTAGCGTGACCGACTCACTGCAAAGCGCTACCGCCACTCGGTCGTCCCCCGATCCGGTGGCGTTCGCACACCGGATCCGGGCGACGAACAGGAGAACGGATCGGCAGGTCAGCAGGGCGGCTTCGACGTGCGTTCCCTCGACGCGAGCGCGTTCTCCGTTCCGGCGATCACCTCCTGCGCACCACGCGCCAGTGCGCGCCGTGCCGCTCCACGTAGCCGAGCGAGCCCAACTCGTAGAGCCGTTGAAGGACTTCGTCCGGCGGGAGACCGGACTGCCGGGCCAGTCGCTCGACCGGGGCGCCCTCCGGCGTCGCCGGTACGGCTTCCAGCACCCGGGCGACCGCCGGCTCCAGCAGGTCGCGCGGGAGCACCGGACCGCTGCGCTGCGGTGCCAGATCGTCCCCGATCGCCCCGATCAGCTCGGTGATCTCGGCCGCGTCGGTGACCAGGACGGCGGCTCCGCTGCGGATCAGGGCGTGCACCCCGGCGGAGAAGGCCGAGGTCACCGGGCCCGCGACGCCCATGGTGTGACGGTTGAGGTCCCGCGCCCGTCTGGCTGTACTCAGGGCGCCGCTGCGCACCGCCGCCTCGACCACCACCGTTCCCCGGGTGAGCGCCGCGATGACCCTGTTGCGCAGGACGAAGCGGAAGCGGTTCGGGTGCTCCCCGGGCGGGAGTTCACTGACCAGCAGACCCTGGACGCCGATCCGCCGGATCAGTTCGGCGTTGCCCTTGGGGTAGGCCACGTCGACGCCGCAGGCGAGCACGGCGGCGGTCATTCCGCCGACCGCGAGTGCCCCGCGGTGTGCGGCCGCGTCGATCCCGTAGGCCGCTCCGGAGACCACCATCCAGCCGCGCTCGGCCAGTTGGGCCGACAGCTCCCCCGCGACGTGGGCGCCGTAGGCGGTGCAGGCGCGGGAGCCCACCAGCGCGACCGAGCGGAGCGCGAGCAGCCGCAGCGAGCCGGTACCCGCCACCCAGAGCCCGACCGGACGTCCGTCACCCAGGTCGTCGAGTTGGCTGGGCCACTCGGTGTCCCCCGGAATGATGAACCGTCCACCGACGTCCCGTACCCGTTTCAGGTCCATCTCCGGGTCCAGGCCCGGGAGCCGCGCCTGGTACCCGGCCAGTCGGGTGGCGTCCAGTCCGGGATGGTCGGGCACCGTCCCGTCCCGGATCGCCTTGACCACGTCGACGGCGGAGAGTTGGCCGAGCCACCGGCCGACCACCGCGTCCCCCGGTTCGCTGAGCCGGCAGATCAGCACCCGGGCGAGGCGCTCGGGCTCGGGCCCGTCGTTGGTGTCGGCACCGGCCACGGCCTCGGCCGCGCCGGGAATTCGAGGTTGCCTCAGCAGCTGGTTCATGCCTCACCCTTCTGGTTCCGCGAACGGTCGTCGAGCGCCCCGGGCGTCCTGGGCGTCGCGGACCAGCCGTCCTCCGGACTGTCGCGCTGTGCCGGGATTCCGCCGCACCGGCCGAGGACCCGCTCGGCCAGCGGGAGTCCGTGCTCCACGCCGGTGCGCAGGACCAGCGCGGTGCGCACGTCCCGCTGGTCCGGCCGGTCGCGTCCGGCGAGGTCGGCGACCGTCCAGGCGACCCGGAGCACCCGGTCCAGGCCCCGGGCCGTCAGCAGCCCCCGCTCCAACTGCCGCGCGGCGTCGTTGAGCGCGCCGGGCCCGAGCTGCCAGCGGGTGCGCAGTTCGTGGCCCGGCACCTCCGCGTTGGTCCGCCACGGGGTGTCCGCCAACCGGGCCGCCGCCCGCTCACGCGCGGCCAGCACTCTGGCCGCGACGGTCTCGGTGGTCTCCGCCGTGGTGTCCCGTTCCATGAGCTCGACCCTGGTCACCGGGGCCACCTGGACCTGGAGGTCGACCCGGTCCAGCAGCGGCCCGGAGAGCCGCCCCTGATAGCGGCTGACCATGGCCGGGGTGCACTCGCAGCCCTCGCCCCGCCGCGAGTACCGGCCGCACGGACAGGGGTTGGCCGCCAGGCAGAGCAGGAAGCGGGCCGGGAGCCGCAACGAGCCGGCCGAGCGGGCGATCACCACCTCGCCCGCTTCCAGCGGCTGGCGCAGCGCGTCGAGCACCCGGACCGGGAACTCCGGCGCCTCGTCCAGGAAGAGCACGCCCCGATGGGCCAACGAGACCGCCCCCGGTCTCGGCAGACCGCTGCCGCCGCCGACGATGGCCGGCATCGTCGTGGAGTGGTGCGGAGCGCAGTAGGGCGCGGTGTCGATCAGTGGACGCCCGGCCGGGAGCAGCCCGGCCACCGAATGGACGGCGGTGACCTCCAGTGCCTCCTTCTGGGTCAGCGGCGGGAGCAGCGAGGGCAGCCGCTCCGCCAGCATCGTCTTGCCCGCCCCCGGTGG
>NZ_JBIVVI010001205.1:0-2684 GCF_044757675.1 Kitasatospora sp. NPDC091257 | reverse complement strand
TGACCTGCGTCGAGAACCGGGACGGTTCCAATGCGCCCGCCGGCATCCTCGCCGTCCTGCACTACGCCACCGACCTCTTCGACCACACCACCATGAGCCTGCTGGCGGACCGCCTGCTCCGGCTGCTGGCCGCCGTGGTCGCGGACCCGGACCGGTCGATCGAGGCGGTCGACGTCCTGACCCCGGCCGAGCGCCGGCGGATCCTCGTGGAGTGGAACGACACCGGGCGCGTCCCGGCGGACACCCGACCGGTCCCGGAGATCTTCGAGGGGAGCGTCCGGCGGATGCCGGACGCGAACGCGCTCGTCTTCCAGGGCGAGGCCCTGACGTTCCGTGAGCTGAACGCGCGGGCGAACCGCCTGGCGCGGCTGCTGATCGACCGCGGGGTGGGGCCGGAGCAGACCGTGGCCGTCCTGCTGCCGCGGGGCACCGACCTGATCGTCTCGCTGCTGGCGATCCTGAAGGCCGGCGCCTGCTACGTCCCCGTCGACCCGGAGTACCCCGTCGAGCGGGTCACGTACATGCTGGACAACTGCGGGCCCGCCCTCGTGGTCACCGGCCGGGAGACCGCCGCGCGGTTCGCGGGCCTCGCCGGGCGCGTGCCGCAGCTGCTGGACCTGGCGGAGCCCGCGGTCGGCGCCGAACTGGCCGGCCGGTCCGACGCCGACGTGTCGGACGCCGATCGGCTCTCGCCGTTGCGCCCGGAGCACTCCGCGTACGCCATCTTCACCTCCGGGTCGACGGGGAAGCCGAAGGGCGTGCTCATCGAGCACCACTCGCTGGCCAACCTCGTCCACAGCCACCGGGAGGACGTCTACCGGGCCGACATCGCCTCCGCCGGCCGCCCCCTGCGCGCCGCCATGATCGGGGCGACGACCTTCGACGCCAGCTGGCTGCTGCTCTTCTGGCTGCTGGACGGCCACGAGCTGCACCTGGTGGACGACGGGACGCGCCGGACGCCGGAACTCCTGGTCGACTACATCGAGGCCGAGGGGATCGACTACATCGAGACGACCCCGACCTACTGCCGGCAGCTGATCGAGCTGGGCATGCTCTCCGCGGAGCGCTCCTCCCGCCCCCGGATCGTCGACGTCGGCGGCGAGGCGGTCGACGAGGCGCTCTGGGCGGACCTGCGGCGGGCCGGGGTCGCCGGCAACAACCAGTACGGTCCCACCGAGTGCACCGTGTACAGCACGAACGCCGTGATCGGCGCGTACGAGCGGCCGGTCATCGGCCGGCCGATCCGCAACACCCGGCTGTTCGTCCTGGACGACCGGCTGCGGGTGGTCCCGCCGGGCGTCCCCGGCGAGCTGTACATCGCGGGGGAGCTCCTGGGGCGCGGCTACGTGGGCCGGCCGGCCCTGACCGCCGAGCGCTTCGTGGCGAATCCGTTCGGGGCGCCGGGCGAGAGGATGTACCGCACCGGCGACCTCGTGCGGTGGCGGGCCGACGGCGCCCTGGAGTACGTGGGCCGGGCGGACGACCAGGTGAAGATCCGCGGCTTCCGGATCGAGCCGGGCGAGATCGCCGCGGTGCTGCAGGCGCACGACGCGGTGGCGCAGGCCGCCGTGGTGGCGCGGGAGGACCGGCCGGGGGACCAGCGCCTGGTGGGCTACGTGGTGCCGGTGGCCGACCGGGAGGCCGACCCGGAGGAGCTGCAACGCTTCGCCGCGGGGCGGCTGCCGCGCCACATGCTGCCGTCGGCGGTCGTGGTGCTGGAGGCGCTGCCGATGACGTCGCACGGCAAGCTCGACCAGCGGGCGCTGCCGGCGCCGGTCGCCGGTGCGGGCGGCGGTGCGGGCGGCGGTGCGGGCGGCGGCGGGCGGGCTCCGCGGTCGGCGCAGGAGGAGATCCTCTGCGCGGTGTTCGCCGAGGTCCTCGGGGTGCCGTCGGTGGGGATCGACGACGACTTCTTCCTCCTGGGCGGTCACTCGCTCCTCGCGGCCCGGCTGATCAGCCGGATCCGCACCGCCCTCGGCGCCGAGATCGGCATCCGGGACGTCTTCGACGCCCCCACCGCCGCCGCCCTCGCCGGACGGCTGGACGACGCGGGGCAGGGCGACGGCGCCCTCGCCACCCTGCTGCCGCTGCGCAGGAGCAGCGGCCCGGCGGCCCGGCCGCTCTTCTGCGTGCACCCCGCGGCCGGCATCAGCTGGGTCTACTCGGGACTGCTCCGCCACCTCGACGGCGACCGTGCCCTGTACGGTCTCCAGGCCCGCGGCCTGCTGGCCCCCGAGGCCGTTCCGGAGAGCCTCGACGCCATGGTCGACGACTACCTGGCACTGATCCGCTCCGTGCAGCCGCAGGGCCCGTACGCGCTGCTGGGGTGGTCGTTCGGCGGGGTCGTGGCCCATGAACTCGCCGTCCGGCTCCAGGAGGAGGGCGAGGAGATCGAGGTCCTCACCCTGATGGACGGCTTCCCGGCCGGTGGCACCGGGACCCCGGCCGGGTCGGCCGAGGCGCTGAGCGGCGAGGAGGCCGTGCGGGCGCTCCTGGAGTCGCTCGGCTACGACCCGGATTCCGCGGCGGCGGCGGACGGTCCGTTCGCACTGCTCGACGACGCCACGCTGGAGGCCATGGCCAGGGTCTTCCTCGGGAACATCGCAGTGCTGGACTCGTTCAAGTCCCGTACGTTCAGGGGCGATGTGCTCTTCTTCGAGGCGACCAGGGAGGAGCCGCTCCCC
>NZ_JBIVVI010001204.1:0-2694 GCF_044757675.1 Kitasatospora sp. NPDC091257 | reverse complement strand
CGGGAGCCCGGGGAGCCCGCGGAGCCCGCGGAGCCCGGGGCTAGCCGATCAGCCCCTCCAGCAGCTCGAAGGCCTGCTCCTGGGACGTCCCGACCCCGCCGGCCCGGGCCTCCTCGTACTCGGCGTCGCCCATCAGCTCCCGCAGGACGGCCTCCGTGCGCGCCCGCTCGGACCGCTCCAGGTAGCCGCCCTTGGGGCCGTTCAGCCCACCGTGCGCGCCGATCAGCACCGCCGCCGCCCGGGCCCGCTCCAGGTCCCCGTCGCGCCGGGCGAAGCTGCACAGCACCGCCGTCACCGCGGGCACCACCATGACCGTCATGTGCTCGGCGAAGCCGCTCGCCGCCGTCACCGCCCGCAGCTGCCGCCAGCCGTCGCGCAGCAGCTCGAACCCCGCCTCCGGATCGCCGGCCCGGGCCGTGATCCAGCCCCGGGCGCTCAGCAGCATCCCGGTCACCAGGCTCGGCGCGAAACCGCCGACCCGGACCGTGTCCAGCTCGTCCAGCTCGGCCAGCGCCAGCTCGAACTCGCCGCGCTGGGCGTGCAGACCGCAGAGCGTCAGGTGGCCGAACATCAGGGCCCCGGTGGTGGACTGGTTGAGTCCCGGGGTCTCGATCGAGGCCAGCGCCTCCCGGACGACCCGCTCGCCGCGGTCCACGTCGTGCTCCAGCAGGGCGGTGCCCAGATTCACCCGCAGGATCGGCACCTCCAGCGGCGCCCCCAGCTCCTCGACCAGCCCGATCGCCCGCTCGTACGCCTCCGCGGCGGCCGCGGACTCACCCCGGTTGGCCAGCGACTCGCCGTGCGCCGACAGCGCCTGGGAGATCCCCCAGAGGTCGCCCGCCCGCTCGTACAGCTCCAGCGAGCGCTTGCCGTCCACGATGCTCTGCTCCGCGCCGCTCGGCCAGTCGTTCAGCATCCTGGCCCGCACCTGCAGGATGAACGCCAGGTCGCTCGGCCCACCGTACCGCTCGCAGCCGAGCACGGCGTCGTCCAGCAGGTCCTTCATCACCTCCAGGCGGCCGGCCAGGAACGCGCCGAACACCCGCATCAGCGCCGGGAAGCGGTAGGACTGCGGCAGGTCCGGGGTGTAGGCGTCCATCAGCCGCTGGGCGACCTCGACCGCCTCCGGGTCACCGAGGACGTCCAGGTTGCCCTCGAACAGCCCGATCAGCCGAAACATCGCGAGCAGCCGGCGGGCCTCCTCGACCACCGGCGCGGACAGCGGCGGCTCGTACACGAACACGCTGTGCTCCAGCGGCACCGCCCGCGGGGCGTCCGGGGCGAACGGGTCCGGGCCGAGCGCGCCGACCGCGGTGTACCAGGTGCGCGCCTCCATGCTGTAGCCGCGCAGCGACCAGTACCAGCTCATGCCGAGGGCGAGCAGCAGCGCCTGATCCTCGTCCCGCAGGTCGATCGCCCGGCGCAGCGCCGCGCGGATGTTGTCCTGCTCGCGCTCCAGCACCGCCAGCCAGTGCAGCTGCCGGGGGCCGTGGATCTGCGTGTCCGCGACCGAGATCATGGTGCGGAAGTGCGCCAGGTGACGGGCCTCGGTGGCGGCGCGGTCCGCGGCGGACGCGGCCAGGCGCTCGGTCGCGTACTCGTGGATGGTCTCCAGCATCCGGTAGCGCGGCAGGCTGGCCCCGTCCAGGTCGGCCACCAGCAGGGACTTGTCGACCAGCGACAGCAGCAGGTCGGCGACCTCGCCGGTGGCCACCTCGACGCCGTCGGCGCAGACCGCCTCGGCGTCCTCCAGCTGCCAGCCGCCCGCGAACACCGCGAGCCGGCGCAGCACCGCCCGCTCCCGCTTGCCCAGCAGGTCCCAGCTCCAGTCGACCACCGCGCGCAGCGTCTGCTGGCGCGGCAGCAGGGTGCGGCTGCCCGCGGTGAGCAGCGCGAACCGGCCGTCCAGCCGGTCGGCTATCTGGCGCGCCGTCATCACCCGCAGCCGGGCGGCGGCCAGTTCGATGGCCAGCGGCAGCCCGTCCAGCCGGCGGCAGATCTCGGCGCAGGCCTCCGGGTCGC
Source organism: Kitasatospora sp. NPDC091257 (assembly GCF_044757675.1). Taxonomy (NCBI): domain Bacteria; kingdom Bacillati; phylum Actinomycetota; class Actinomycetes; order Kitasatosporales; family Streptomycetaceae; genus Kitasatospora; species Kitasatospora sp. NPDC091257. Next base: position 672 of record NZ_JBIVVI010001204.1, on the reverse strand, counting down.
CCTGCGGATCGAAGCCGGGACGGGCGGCGGCCGCGCGCTCGACGAACAGCCGCAGCGCGACCGGGTCGGGTAGCGGCTCCACCGGCAGCACCGTCTCCCCCGGCACGCCCAGCGGCTCGCGGCTGGTGGCGAGCACCGTCAGCCCGGGGCACTCGGCGAGCAGGACGTCGGCGAGGTCGGCGGCCGCCTGGATCAGGTGCTCGCAGTTGTCCAGGACGAGCAGCATCCGGCGGTGGCCGCAGTGCTCGACCAGCCGGCGCACCGGGTCCTCGGCCCGCTTCTCGATCACCTCGGCGACCATGCTGGTGCTGTGCAGCACGATCTCGCGCAGGCCGAGCGCCGAGACCACGGCGGCGGGCACCGCGTCCGGGCTCTCCAGCGGGGCGAGTTCGGCCACCCAGACGCCGTCCGGCCAGCCCCCGGCGGACTGCTCGGCGCGGCCGGCCTCCGTCGAGAGGCTGGTCTTGCCGGAGCCGCCGGGGCCGGTCAGGGTCACCAGCCGACGGTCCGTCAGCATCGCGCGCAGCGCGGCGAGATCGTCTTCGCGGCCGACGAAGCTGGTCAGCCGGCCGCGCAGGCTGCCGCCGGGGCGCGGGAGTTGGGGCGCCGCGGGGGCGGGGGTGCGCAGCAGCGCGAGGTAGAGCTCCTGGGTCTCGGCGGCCGGGTCGATGC
>NZ_JBIVVI010001203.1:0-2696 GCF_044757675.1 Kitasatospora sp. NPDC091257 | reverse complement strand
CGGTGGTCACCCTGCTGGAGGGCGGCACGCCCCTGGTCCCCGCCCAGGTGCTCTCCGAGCGCACGGGCTGCGAGGTCTACCTCAAGGTCGAGGGCGCCAACCCGACCGGTTCCTTCAAGGACCGCGGGATGACGATGGCCATCTCCAAGGCCAAGGAGGAGGGCGCGCAGGCGGTCATCTGCGCGTCCACCGGCAACACCTCGGCCTCCGCCGCCGCGTACGCGGTGCGGGCCGGGATGGTCTGCGCGGTGCTCGTCCCGCAGGGCAAGATCGCCCTCGGCAAGATGGGCCAGGCGCTGGTGCACGGCGCCAGGATCCTGCAGGTCGACGGGAACTTCGACGACTGCCTCACCCTCGCACGCGAACTGTCCGAGAAGTACCCGGTGGCGCTGGTCAACTCGGTCAACCCGGTGCGGATCGAGGGCCAGAAGACCGCGGCCTTCGAGATCGTCGACATGCTCGGCGACGCCCCGGACATCCACGTTCTGCCGGTCGGCAACGCGGGCAACATCACCGCGTACTGGAAGGGCTACCGCGAGTACGCCGCGGACGGCCTCGCCACCCGCACCCCGCGGATGTGGGGCTTCCAGGCCTCCGGCTCGGCCCCGATCGTGGACGGCGCGCCGGTGCTCAAGCCGCAGACCATCGCCACCGCGATCCGGATCGGCAACCCGGCCTCCTGGGACTTCGCGCTCGCCGCGCGGGACGAGTCCGGCGGCCTCATCGACAAGGTGACGGACCGTCAGATCCTGTCCGCCTACCGGCTGTTGGCCGCGCAGGAGGGCGTCTTCGTGGAGCCGGCCTCGGCCGCCTCGGTGGCCGGTCTGCTGGCCAAGGCGGAGGCCGGCCTGGTCGACCCGGGCCAGCGGATCGTCTGCACCGTGACCGGCAACGGCCTGAAGGACCCGGACTGGGCGGTGGCCGGCGCGCCGCAGCCGCAGATCGTCCCGATCGACCCGGAGGCGGCCGCCCGCAGCCTCGGACTGCTCGACCGGTAACGGGCGCCGGCACGTCGACGGGCCGACCCTTTCGGGGGTCGGCCCGTCGGAGTTCTCGACTGACACTTTTGTGTCAATTGGGCTGCGCATTGCGATCCGTTTCCAGCCCTCCCTCTGACGGAGGGGGGTGTGCATTCCGGCCAGAACCGGCAACACACCAGATCGAAGGCCCACGGGGTGTACCGCTGGGGAACCTCTCTTCGATACTCTGGCCTCGGCCGTGCGGCACATGCCCCGGGCCCGGCGGGTCCGGGCCGCGCCGACCGTCGCGACCGCCCGCCCCCCGAGGGGCCGCGGTCCGTTCCCCACCCTCGCACCGACGACGCGCTCCGCGCCGCCCGATTTCCCCAGGAGAGTCCACCGCATGGCCGGTCCTGCGTTCCGTGCCGCCGCCGTCCGGGTCAGGGTTCCCGCGACCAGCGCCAACCTCGGCCCGGGCTTCGACGCCTTCGGGCTCGCGCTGGGTCTCTACGACGACGTCGTCGTCCGGGTCGCCGACTCCGGCCTCTCCGTCGACATCGCCGGTGAGGGCTCCGACACGCTGCCGCGCGACGAGCGCCACCTGCTGGTCCGCTCGATGCGCGCCGCCTTCGACCGGCTCGGCGGCCAGCCGCGGGGCCTCGAAGTGGTCTGCGCCAACCGGATACCGCACGGCCGCGGCCTCGGCTCCTCCTCGGCCGCCATCTGCGCCGGCATCGTGGCCGCCCGCGCCGTGACCATCGGCGGCCCGTCCGCGCTGGACGACGACGCGCTGCTGGCCCTCGCCTCCGAGCTGGAGGGCCACCCGGACAACGTCGCGGCCTGCCTGCGCGGCAACTTCACCATCGCCTGGACCGACGAGGAGTCGGCCAAGGCGGTCGCGCTGGAGCCGTCCGAGCAGGTCGTCCCGGTGGTGTTCGTACCGGCCGGCGAAGTGCTCACCGAGACCGCGCGCGGACTGCTGCCGAGGACCGTCCCGCTGGCCGACGCGGCCGTCAACGCCGGCCGCTCCGCACTGCTGGTGGAGGCGCTGACCAGGCGCCCCGAGCTGCTCCTCGCCGCCACCGAGGACCGGCTGCACCAGGACTACCGCGCCTCCGCGATGCCGGACAGCGCCGCCCTGGTCGGCGCGCTGCGCGCCGAGGGCGTCCCCGCGGTCATCTCCGGGGCCGGCCCGACCGTCCTGGCGCTGACCGACGAGGCGGGCGCCGACAAGGTGCTCTCCTTCGCCGGGCACCACGGCCACGGCGGCGACCCGGCGTTCGCCGCGCACCGGCTGGACGTCGACCGCACCGGGGCCGTCGTGCTCCCGCTGGACGTCTGAGCAGCCCGAACGGGCCGCTCGGGACCCGGCGCCGGCACCCTGCCGAGCCGGGTCCGGCGGACACGATTGGCAAGCGCAAGGCTGGGGAATGTCTGAGGGGGTCGGTAGTGTTAACCTCATTGCTGCACCAGGTGCCCTCCGGGGCTAGGTGCGCCGCGTCCCGATCCCAGCACTCCACGGCAGTGGAGTCCCGGCGATGCACGGGGCGACGATTCTCCGGGAGCCCACCGCAGCGCGTACGCAGCCTGCCTGCGCGACACGCGGCCGCATCCCGAAGCCGTGACGGCACCTGACTCCCACCCGCGGCCTCCCACCTTGAGGCCAGGACGGGCGGAGCGCGGGCCACCGTCACGCGACGGGGGCCCGGGATTCGCAGGGAGCGTGGGGGTTACGCC
>NZ_JBIVVI010001202.1:0-2697 GCF_044757675.1 Kitasatospora sp. NPDC091257 | reverse complement strand
CACCAGGCGGCCGAGGAGGTCAAGGCCTCGGCGAGCCGCATCGACCACCTGCTGAACGACCTCAAGGGCAACGTCACCCGCATCGCCACAGGCTCAGGGCTTGGCGGCCTGCCGCGCGGCGGCCTGCTTGATCGCCTCGCGGATGCGCGGGTAGGTGCCGCAGCGGCAGACGTTCTGGATCCGGTCGATGTCCGCGTCCGTCGGGTTCGGGGTGCGGCGCAGCAGGGCGACGGCGGTCATGATCTGGCCGGGCTGGCAGAAGCCGCACTGGGCGACGTCGCAGGCGAGCCAGGCCTCCTGGACGGGGTGGAGGACCTCGCCGTCGGCCAGGCCCTCGATGGTGGTGACGGTGTGGCCCTCGCAGTCCTTGACGGACCGGGTGCAGGGCTGGAACTCCTCGCCGTCCAGGTGGCTGGTGCAGGCGCGGCAGACGCCCACCCCGCAGCCGTACTTGGGGCCGGTGACGCCGAGCTTGTCGCGCAGGACCCAGAGCAGCGGCATGTCGTCCGGGGCCTCGACGCTGACGGGCCGCCCGTTGAGGACGAAGGTGTGGGTGGGCATGGGGAGTCGGTATTCCTCAGCAGGTGGTCGGATGGTGCCGGTGGTCAGAAGGCGATCGGGAAGGAGCGGGGGCTGGTGCCGGTCGCGCGGGCGTAGGCGTTGGCGACGGCGGCCGAGGCGGCCGGGACGCCCAGCTCGCCCGCGCCGCCGGGCGGTCCGCTCGGCGGCATCAGGTGGACCTCGACCACCGGCGGGGTGTGCCGCTGCCGGGCGTAGTGGAAGTCGCTGTAACTTCCTTCCCGGAAGGCCCCGTTGTCCAGGTGGTTGCCGGCCTGGAGGATCACCGAGATGCCGTCGACCAGCGCGCCGGTCAGTTGGGCCTCCAGGCCCTTGGGGTTGATCACCCGGCCGACGTCGGCGACGACGACGGCCTTGGTCACCCGGGGGTTGGCGCGGTCGGTGGCGTCCAGCTCGACCAGGTACCCGGCGCTGGCGCTGTGCTCGTCGTGGTAGCCGATGCCCTGGGCCTGGCCGGGAGGCATCGGGCGGCCCCAGTTGCCGCGCTTGGCGAGCTCGTCCAGCACCGCCCGCCCGGCGGCGCTGCGCATCCGGTCGCGGCGGAAGCCCAGCTCGTCCTGGCCCATCCGGCGGGCGAGTTCGTCCATCATGATCTCGTCGGTGACCCGGACGGTGCCCGAGTAGACCGAGCGCCAGCTTCCGGTGTTCAGCTCCAGCGGCACCTCGGCGAGCAGCTGGGTGGGCACTCCGACGTCGTACGGGATCTTCTCGGTGAGCAGGAAGAACAGTTCGGAGGCGGTGAGCCCGGCCAGCGGGAGGTTGTAGCCGGCGGCGGTGAGCATGTCGCCGAGGCCGTGCCCGAGGTCGGTCCGGACGCCGGCCACGTGGTGCTCCCAGCTGAACACCTGGCCGAGGCCGTAGGTGGCCCGGATGACGTGGTGGCTGGCCGGGCGCACCCGGCCGTGGCGCATGTCGTCGTTGCGCGTCCACATCAGCTTGACCGGGCGGCCGGCGGCCTTGGAGACCTGGGCGGCCTCCAGGGCGGCGTCGAAGAAGAGCCGGCGGCCGAACGAGCCGCCGCCGCGCACCACGTGGACGGTGACGGCGTTCTCCGGCAGGCCGAGTTCGGCGGCGATGGTGCCCTGGGCGAGGATCGGGCTCTGCGAGGCGAACCAGAGCTCGGCGCGGTTCGGCCGGACGTCGGCGACGGCGGTGAGCACCTCCATCGGGGCGTGGTTGACGAAGGCGAAGTCGAACTCCGCCTGCACCCGGTGGGAGAGCAGCGGCGGCGGGAGCGAGGGCAGGTGGGCGGCGCGCAGCCGGGACCGGACGTCGGCGTCGGACAGGCCCGCGACCGGGCCCGGGTTCCAGGTGGTGCGCAGCGCGTCGCGGGCCTTGAGCGCCTGGTCGAAGGTCTCGGCGAGGACGGCGACGCCGGTCGGGATCCGCACCACGCCGAGCACCCCGGGCATGGCGCGGGCGGCGGAGGCGTCCAGGGATTTGAGGGTGCCGTTGACGGTGGTCGGCCGGGCGACCACGGTGGGCACAGCGCCCGGGATCTGGAGGTCCCCGGCGTACGTGGCGCGGCCGGTGACGATGTCGCGGGCGTCGATCCGGCCGGTCGGCCGGCCCACCAGGCGCAGTTGGTCGGCGGTCTTGGGGACGGACGGGACGGCGGGTACGGCGACGGTGGCCGCCGCGGCGGCGAGGTCGCCGTAGCCGAGGCGGCGGCCGTCGGGGGCGAGGACGGCGGAGTCGGCGGTGCGCAGGGTGGTCGCCGGAACGTTCCAGCGCTTGGCGGCGGCGGTTACCAGCCGGGCGCGGGCGGCGGCGGCCGCGGCGCGCACCGGGTCGTACAGCGAGCGGATCGAGTTGGAGCCGCCGGTCAGCTGGTTGAAGAGCAGCTCGGGACGGGAGTCGCTGAGCGGGACGTCGACGTCGGAGAGGCGGGCGTCGAGCTCCTCGGCGACGATCATGGCGATCGAGGTGGTGAGGCCCTGGCCGACCTCCAGCCGGGGCAGGTGCAGCGCGGCCCGGCCGGCGGGGGTGACTTCGAGGACCAGCAGGTGCGCGGTCGGCAGACCGGCGATGATCATCGCGTCGCCGAGGTCGACGATGTCCGGGATGCCGGGCAGGCCGATCAGCTGATGGGGGAGGGCGGTCTCCCGGACCGGTAGG
>NZ_JBIVVI010001201.1:0-2701 GCF_044757675.1 Kitasatospora sp. NPDC091257 | reverse complement strand
GCGTAGCCCGCGTCGTCGGGGAACACCATGGACAGGCACTGCAGGACGTCTTGGTCGGCGCCCTTGGGGCCGGAGACGGTCCGCCACTGGTTGTAGTGGGGCCAGTTGTCGCACTTGGAGTGGTCGCTGGTGCCGCGGTAGACGGCGAGGACCTTGAAGGCGCCGGTCCGGCAGGACAGCAGCGACCACGGGCCCGTGCCGTGCGGCCCGAAGACGCAGTCGCCCTGGCGGGCGTGGTAGGAGTCCCCGCCCGGGCTCTGGTAGCTGAGGCACAGGACCCGCGAGTAGCGCTTGGAGCTGACGCTCTCGTCGTTGCCGGGCACGTTGGCGCAGCCGTCCAGGTCGGTGCTGCCCTCGTTGGTCCGGACGACCTTGAACGTCCCGGTGGTGCAGGTGGTCGGGGTGAGGTCGGCGTGACCGTTGGTCCCGGTGTCGAAGAAGCAGTCGCCGACGCCCGCGGTGGCGACCGGATCGGTCGGACTCGGGCTCGGGGTGGGTGTGGGTGTCGGTGTCGGGGTGCTTGGGCGGGTGCTGCTGAGGGTCGGATCGGGCTGCGGGGTCTGGTACGAACTGCTGGCGGGGCGCGGCGGGTGGCTGACAGTAAGCGGGTGGCTGTCGGCGGCCGAGCGGGCGTCGGCCGGGTGGGAGTCGTCGCGGTGGGCCACGAACAGCAGCAGTGCCACGACGGCGGCCACGGCGGCGAGTACCTTGCCGACCCCGGCCGCCGTGCTGCCGGCTCCCGCGCCACCCGCTGCCGAACCCGTCGAACCCGCTCCGCTGTTGACGTGCGGTCGCGGGGCAGCCGGCCCGGTCGGCGGCTTCGGCTTCGCTCCCCCGGCCGGCTTCGCTCCCCCGGCGGCTTTCGGACCGCGGCCGGGTTTCAGGCTGTCGGATGCCGAGGTCAGTTGCTCGGCCCAGGCGGCGGGCGTCGGCCGGGCGGCCGGGTCCGTCCCGAGCGAGGCACGGGCCAGGGCACCGAGGGCCGGGTCGATCGCCGCCAGCGCGGCCGGGTCGGTCGAGGCCTGGTCGCGGGCGAAGAGGCGGACGGCGAGAAGGGCGAGCTTGTAGGTGTCGCTGTGCCGGGTCGCCCGTTCCTCGCCGGCGGGGACGTGCCAGTCCGGGGTTTCGGCCTGCGGCAGCACCGTTGCACCGTCGGTGCGGGCCGCGTCGCAGTCGATGAGGAAGCACTCGGGCTGCGGTGTGAGGGTGAAGAGCAGGTTCTTCGGCGAGAGGTCGCCGACGGCGACGCCGAAGCGGTGCAGCCGGTCGAGGGTGGTCGCGAGGTCGGCGAGCAGCAGCAGTCGGTCCCGGTCGGTGACGGTCAGTCCGATCCCGGTGATGTAGGCGTCCTCGTTGAGGAGGTACTCCAGGGTGGCGAGCCGAGGCGGGCCCTGGTTGCCGGTCGCCAGGGTCCGGAGCGTGAAGTGGAAGCGGTCGGGGACGGCCCGCATCAGGAACCCGCACGTCTGTCCGCCGCGCCGGACCACGGCGGCCGGCCAGGCGGTCTTCTCGCACAGCCAGCGCCCCTGTTCGCCGGTCAGCCGCCCGGGCAGCGCGACCGCGGCGGCCAGCGCGGCGGCGTCCACCTGCGGCAGCACCGCGGGGGCGTACTCCTTGTAGACGACCTCCCAACCGCCGTCGGTCGCCGACTCGTTGATGCGCTTGTTGCGCACCCGGTGGACCGATCCCTGGCCTCCTCGGCCGAGTTCCCCGTCCAGGGTCAGCGTGGCGAACTCGACCGGGGCGGCCGGCCGCGCGCTCACCTCGCTCCCTCGGCTCGGGGCCAGATCGCCAGCAGGGTGCGGTCGTCGTCGAAGGTCTCCCGGGTGAAGTCCAGCACGTGGCCGAGCCACAATGGCGGCGGCGGCGACGCGAGCTGGCGGGCGAACAGCTCCCCGACCCGGCCGTCGCCCTCGCCGAGCGGGTCGCCGAACCCGTCCGTGGCGACCAGCAGCGTCCATGGCTCGGCCAGCCGTCCGACAGCGGTCTCCGGCCGGTCGGGGACCAGGGGAAGCGGGGAGACCTCGTTGCTGACCAGCGGCGTGCCCGGTACGGCCTTGCCGCCGAACAGCGGGTGATAGCCGCCGCCGGCCCGGTCGAGGAGCCACGCCCCGGAGTCGCCGACCCGGAACACTTCGGCCTCCAGGGCGTCGCCCGCGGCACGGACCGCCCCGGCCACCAGGGTGGTCGCGTACAGCCTGGCCACCTCGGCACGTTCGGGTGCGGGGACGCCGAGCCGCCACCGCGCCAGTTCCCGCAGTCGTTCCGCGGCGTGGGCCGCGACGTCGGCTCCGTCCAGCCGCTCAGCGCCCCGGTCGAGCAGGTGCAGGATGCGTTCGACGGCGGCCCGGCACGCCTCGACGGCGCCCTGGTGGGACTCGGCGGCGCTGGATACGCCGTCGGCGACCGCGAAGACGATGCTGCCGGTGGCCTCGTGCACGGCGGCGCGCGCCGCGTCCTGGCGCGGCTGCCGGTAGTAGCGGTGCTTGGCGCCGCGGACGGAGGCGAACCGCAGGGTGAGCCGGTCGGTGGACCAGCCCTCGCACTCGCTGTCGGGGAAGTCGAAGGCGTACTGGCTGGGCGGCCGGGCCTCGAACTCCAGGCCCGGCACGTCCACGGTGATCCGCTGCCACGGCACAGGGTCCGGCCCGGTCGCCGGGGGCGGCCCGGCGGGCCTCGGGGGCGCTGCCGGCGGCACGGG
>NZ_JBIVVI010001200.1:0-2706 GCF_044757675.1 Kitasatospora sp. NPDC091257 | reverse complement strand
CGGTGCGAGGGTGCCGAGGGAGGAGTAGAAGACCGCGAAGGTCTCGGGCGTGGTCATCCGCTCTGCTCCTCAGGGGCTCGTCCCCGACCCGGGCGAGAACGCCGAACCGGTGAAGTCCGCTGGAGCGGTGGAGAAGCGGAGCTTCACCGGCCGCTCCGGTGAGGAGATCGTACAGGCGCGCAGACGGCGGGGGAGGGGTTCCCGGTGCGCCCGCACCTCGGCCCGACCCGCTCTCGCCGCCACCGGTCGGATACCGCCGGCGGAGCGCGGGGTTCAGTCGCCGACGGCGAAGCGTTCGCCGACGTGGTTCCGCTGCTCGATCTCGTCGACGAGGGCCACCGCGTAGTCCTCGGCGGAGATTCGGCTCCTGCCCTCGGAGTCCACGACCAGGTCGTCGAGGGCGGTGCGGTAGGTGCCGGTGCGCTCGCCGGGCTCGATCTGTCCGGCGGGGCTGAGGCAGGTCCAGCGGACGTCGTGGACGGAGCGGTAGAAGTCGAGGGCGTCGCCGTGGGCGTGCATGATCTGCAGCAGGGGCTCGGGCAGTCCTTCGGCGTCCCACACCTGCTTTCCGTCGGGTGTGCGCAGCGAACCGGCGCCGTTGACGGTGATCAGCCGCGGGGCCTTTCCGTCCAGCGAACGCAGCCCGGCCACCAGGGACTCGGCGGAGGGCGCGATGGTGGCGAGGTGACCGGGCCCGTCACTGCCGCCGACGGCGCTGACGACCACGTCCTGGCCCCGGGCCGCGGCGGTCACCGAAGCGGGGTCCAGGACGTCGCCGGTGGTGACGGTGAGGCCGGGCCGCTTCTCGGTGAGCCTCCCGGGGTCGCGGACGACGGCCGTGACGTGGTGGCCGCGGTCCAGCGCCTCGCGCAGGATGCGGCTGCCGATCATGCCGGTGGCGCCGTACAGAGCGATCTTGGCCATGGCGGGTCTCCTCGGGACCGGGCATCGGGTGGAGGCACCACGCTAGCCAGCGTGCCGTCGTCGCCCGGGAAGGCGCGCTGACACCCCCTGGTCGCAGGAGGTTCGGCGCGGCCTTTTACCATCATGTCGCATTCTTCGACGGAGCTGCTGCCCGGTTGGCCGTGTCCCCGCCGTCCCGCACCCCGTACGACACGACGGCTCCACCGCCCGGCGGTGGAGCCGTCCATCGAGGAGGAACGTCCATGCAAGCCCGGAAGATCGGCGCGGCCGCCGCCACAGCGGTGGCCCTCCTGGCGGCCCGCGACCTCGTGCAGAAGCGGCACGCGCTGCTCCGGAACTTCCCGGTGGTCGGGCACGCCCGGTACCTGCTGGAGACGATCGGGCCGGAGCTGCGGCAGTACATCGTGACCTCCAACGAGGAGGAGCGCCCGTTCAGCCGTGACCAGCGCACGTGGATCTACGCGTCGGCGAAGGAGGAGAACAACTACTTCGGGTTCGGCACCGAGGTCGACGTCGAGCACGTCCAGGGGCACGCCTACCTGAAGCAGCGCACCTTCGCCGGCACGCTGCCCGACGCGCACGACCCGCAGGCCCCGCTGCCCTCGGCCAAGGTGCTGGGCGGGCCGCGCGGGCGCGCCAAGGCCTTCCGGCCGGCGAGCGTGGTGAACATCTCGGCGATGAGCTTCGGGTCGCTCTCCGGCGCGGCCGTCACGGCGCTCAACAAGGGGGCGGCGCTCGCGGGCACGATGCACAACACGGGGGAGGGCGGCCTCTCGCCGTACCACCGCAACGGCGGTGACCTCGTCCTCCAGCTCGGCACGGCGTACTTCGGCTGCCGCAACGAGGACGGCACCTTCAACCTCGACAAGCTCAAGGAGGTGGTCGCCGGCGCGCCCGTCAAGGCGATAGAGATCAAGCTCTCCCAGGGCGCCAAGCCGGGGCTGGGCGGGATGCTGCCGGGCGCGAAGGTGACGGCCGAGATCGCCGGCATCCGCGGCATCCCGGAGGGCCAGGACTGCGCCTCGCCGTCGCGGCACTCCGCGTTCGGCGACGTCGACTCGATGCTCGACTTCGTCGAACTGCTCGCCACCGAGACCGGTCTGCCGGTCGGGGTCAAGAGCGCGGTGGGCGAGATGGGCTTCTGGCAGGAGCTGGCCTCGCTGATGGCGCGCGGCGACCGCGGGGTCGACTTCGTGACGATCGACGGCGGCGAGGGCGGCACCGGGGCGGCGCCGCGGATGTTCGCCGACTCGGTGTCGCTGCCGTTCCGAATGGGCTTCTCCCGGGTCTACGGCACCTTCGCCGAGCTGGGGCTGACCGACGAGCTGACCTTCATCGGTTCCGGCAAGCTCGGCCTGCCCGAGAACGCCGCCGTCGCCTTCGCCCTGGGCGTCGACATGATCAATGTGGCCCGTGAGGCGATGCTGTCGATCGGCTGCATCCAGGCCCAGAAGTGCCACACCGACAAGTGCCCCACCGGCATCGCCACCCAGAACCCGTGGCTGGCCCGCGGCATCGACCCGGCCTCGAAGGCCGACCGGGCCGCCTCCTACCTGCGAACCCTGCGCAAGGAGCTGATGAAGGTCTCGGCGGCCGTCGGCGTCGCCCACCCGGCACTCATCACGGCCGACGACTTCGAGATCATGAACGGCGACTACGAGGCCCGCACCCTCGCCGGTGTCTACGGCCCCGGCGAGGCTGCGCAGCGCCGATTCGTCCACGGTGACCTGCCCGCCGCCGAGACCCGCCTTCTCCAGCTGGCGCGGGAGCAGGTGGTCGCGG
>NZ_JBIVVI010001199.1:0-2706 GCF_044757675.1 Kitasatospora sp. NPDC091257 | reverse complement strand
CCTCCTGGTACGGGTAGCCGGTGTTCTCCTGCACCTTGTAGGAGACCGCACCCGAAAGGGCCATGTCGCACTCGTAGTTGAGCAGGCTCTGGCAGGCGGCGTGCAGCGCCACCAGCGAGCTGGAGCAGGCGGTCTGGACCGGGAAGCTCGGCCCCCGCAGGTCGAGCTTGTACGACACCCGGCTGGTCAGGAAGGCGAGTTCGAAGCCCAGGCCGACGTTCTCGCCCTTGATCGCCTCGCCCTGCTCCAGGTTGCTGAGGATGTTCCCGAGGTAGGCGGTGGTGCTGGCGCCGCCGAAGACGCCGATGCTGCCCTCGTACCGGGCGGCGTCGTAGCCGGCGTGCTCCAGCGCCGTCCACGCCGTCTCCAGGAAGAGCCGGTGCTGCGGGTCCATGATCTTCGCCTCGCGGGCGGTGTACCCGAAGAACTCCGCATCGAACAGGCTGATGCCCTCGAACCTGGGTGCGGCCTTGACGTAGTGGGGCCGGCCGAAGACCTCGGGCGACACCCCGGCCGCCGTCAGCTCCTCGTCGGTCAGGGCGACGATCGACTCGACGCCGTCGCGCAGGTTCGACCAGAACTCGGTCAGGTCCCCCGCGCCGGGGAAGCGTCCCGCCATCCCGATGATCGCGACGCCGTCCCGTTCCGGGAGATCCGTGAACTCATTGGTCATCATTCGCCCCTTGCTGTCCGACGCCGTTGCTGGTGCTGACGCCGGCGCTGCTGCATCTTTTCTCTGCGTTCCTCAAGTGCCTTGCGGTTGTTGCCCGTTGCCTGCTGCAGGGGCTGCTCGGCCAGGCCGGCCAGGTGTGCCGCCGTCAACCCCTCGTACAGGTCGCCGAGGGCGAGCTTCGTGCCCAGCCGGGCATTGATGGTGCTCACCAGCTGGATCGCGATCAGGGAGTTGCCGCCCAGATCGAAGAAACTGTCCTGGATGCCGACCTTCTCGATGCCCAGCAGCTCCTGCCACTGCTCGCAGATCGCGCGCTCGGTGTCGCTGCGCGGCGCCACGAACTCGGTGAGGATGTCCGGGCGTTCGTGCGCGGCGCTACGGGGCTCCGCGGTGTCGCCCTGCTCCAGCGAGAAGGCGTTCTCGAACAGCGCCGAGAGCTCGGCGGGCGACACGATGATCTGCGACTCCGAGACGCCGGCCAGGATCGTGTCGAGGGCCCACAGCCCTTCGGCGGGCGACATGGCGCGCTCGTCCACCTGCTCGATGCCGGACGGCGCGGCGGTACCGACCGCCATGCCGATCTCCCGCCACGGACCCCAGTCGATCGAGATCACCCGCCGGGTGCGCCCCCGGTCCTGGGCGAAGGCGTCGAGGAAGCAGTTGGCGGCGCAGTAGTCGACATGGCCGACACTGCCGATGTTCGCACCGTTCGAGCCGAACAGGACCAGGAAGTCCAGCTCCTGGTCCGCCAGCACCTCCTCCAGCACCAGGGTGCCGTGCACCTTCGGGAGCAGGACCTCGGCGGCCGCCTGGAGGTCCTTGAGCTGGATCAGGCCACCACCGGCGACACCCGCCGTGTGGAAGGCGCCGTGGATGGCCCCCCACCGCTGGGTGGTCCGCCGGACGGCCTCGCTCATCGCCGCCCGGTCGCTCACGTCGGCCTGGAACACCATGAGCTCCGCACCTGCGTCCCGCAGGCGGACCAACTCCCGTACGGTGTCAGCGAGTCGGCCCTTGCCCGGGTTGCCGGCGAGCCAGGAGTCCCACTCCGCGGCGTCGGGCAGCCGGGTGCGCGCGGTGAGCGCGATCCTTGCGCCCGCTGCCGCGAGGTGCCCGGCCAGGGCCAGGCCCAGGCCGCCGGTGCCGCCGGTGACCAGGTAGACACCGCCCTTGCGCACCACCGGCGAATCGTCGCGTCGGGGCAGCGGCTGCGGCAGGTAGTGCTGGGACCAGCGGTGGCCCCCTCGGTGGGCCACCGTCTCCGTGCCGGGCTCCGGTGCTGCTGCCAACTCGGCCATAAGCCTCCCCAGTTGGGCCTGGGTGGGAGCTTCCTGGCAGTCGAGGTCGACGCTGCGGCAGGTGGTGCCCGGCAGCTCGCGGGGCAGCACGCGGCACGGGCCCAGCAGGGTGGCCTTCAGCGGCGAGAGCGGCTCGGCACCGGTGACGTTGTGCAGGCCGTTGCTGAGCACCCAGATCCGGCGCGGCTCGCCGTCCGGGTGCTGGACGAGGGCCTGGGTGAGGCGGATCAGACTCTCGAAACCGTGCTGGAGGCTGCCCTCCTCGACCGGCGCGGCGACGCTCCAGCCGTGGACGATGTGGGTGGGCACACCGGCAGGACCGTTCCGCAGGGTGCTGATCAGCCGCTCGTAGTCGGAGCTGTCGGCCGGGTCGATGGCGTAGCGGTCGTCTCCCCGGTCGGACCAGGCGTCGGCCGCCGCCACCACGGTGACGGTGGCACCGGCGGCCCGCAGCTGCTCGGTCACCGCCTCGCCCACACCCAGGCCGTCGGCGAAGACCAGCCAGTGCCGGGTGCAGTCCGGCTGCTCCCCGGCCGGGAGAGGTGCCCGCTGCCAGGACGGGGCGTAGAACCACTGGGTGATGTCGTCGCGACGCGCCGCGGCACGACCGGTGGCCTGGGCCGTCGTGGCCTGTCGGTCGAGCCAGTAGTGCTTGTGTTGGAAGGGGTAGGTGGGGAGGGGGATGCGGCGGCGTTGTTGGTGGGTGTGGTAGGTGGTCCAGTCGGGTGTGGTGCC
>NZ_JBIVVI010001198.1:0-2712 GCF_044757675.1 Kitasatospora sp. NPDC091257 | reverse complement strand
CCGGCCGGGGCTGTGAGAGCATCGAGGTCCATGGAGATGACAACGGCTCTGTGGTCCTTCGCCCTCGTCGTGGGGCTGCTCACCCTCACCCCCGGTCTCGACACCGCGCTGATCCTGCGGACCTCCGCCCTGGGGCGGCGCCGGCAGGCGTGGGGGGTCGTGCTGGGGATCCAGACCGGGACGCTGCTCTGGGGGACGCTGACCTCGGCCGGGGTGACGGCGCTGCTGACCGCCTCGCAGGTCGGGTACGAGATCCTGCGCTGGGCGGGCGCGGCGTACCTGGTGTGGATGGGCATCGGGATGCTGCGCAACCGGGGCGGCGAGGCGGCGGCCGAGGAGGAGCCGGAGGACGGCGGGTTCGCGCACGGCTGGCGGCGGGGCACGCTGACCAACCTGCTGAACCCCAAGGTCGGGGTCTTCTACGTGGCCGTGCTGCCGCAGTTCATCCCGGCCGGGGCCCCGCACTTCGCCGCCGGTGTGGCGCTGACCTGCGTGCACGTCGTGGAGGGCCTGCTCTGGTCGACGGTCCTGGTGGGCTTCGCCCAGGTGCTGCGCGGCTGGCTGCGCCGCCCGGCCGCCCGGCGGCTGATGGACCGGGTGACCGGCGCGGTCGTGGTGGGCTTCGGCGTGAAGCTGGCGCTGAGCGACTGACGTCCCTCCGTGCTCAGCCGCCGGGCCGCTCAGCCGCCGAGCCGCTTGAGCCCCTCCATGAGTTCGTCGGCGTTCATGCAGGGGCGGATGTCGACGGTGGCGTTGAGCTGAAGCCAGAACGGCTCGGCGAGGGACGGGATCGAGGCCTCGTCCGTGATGTCGACGACGAAGATCATGGCCCGGTGCCCGTTGCGGCTGAGGAAGTAGGCCGCCTCCGGCCTCCCGCCGTGCCGGTGGCCACGCAACGTGCGTGGTACCGGAGCCGATCCCGGTTCAGGCCGCGTGGGGGCGGGGTGCCGGGCCGTCGGCCGGGCGACCCTCGTCACCCTCCGTTCCCGTCCGCGGCAGGTCGTGGTGGATCGGCCCGTCCGAGGCGCTCAGCGGCAGGCAGCTGCCGCCGCGCCGGTGGGCGACGATCTCGGCGGCGACCGAGACCGCCGTCTCCTCCGGGGTGCGCGAGCCGAGGTCGAGGCCGATCGGGGAGCGCAGCCGGGCGAGTTCGGCCTCGGTGATCCCGGTCTCGCGCAGCCGGGCCACGCGGTCCCGGTGGGTGCGGCGCGAGCCCATCGCGCCGACGTAGCCCACCGGCAGTCGCAGGGCGCGCTCCAGCAGCGGGATGTCGAACTTGGCATCGTGGGTGAGTACGCAGAGCACGGTGCGCCCGTCGATCCGGCCGAGCTGGGAGTCCAGGTAGCGGTGCGGCCAGTCGACCACCACCTCGTCGGCGCCGGGGAAGCGACGGGTGGTGGCGAAGACCGGCCGGGCGTCGCAGACGGTCACGTGGTAGCCGAGGAACTTGCCGATCCGCACGACCGCGGCCGCGAAGTCGATCGCCCCGAACACCAGCATCCGCGGCGCCGGTACGTACGACTCGACGAAGCAGGTGACGGTGCCCCGCCCGTGTTCGTCGCAGGGGCGTCCGTCGAGGCCGAGCACGAGCCGGCCGGTGCGTCCGGCCTCCAGCATCGCCCGGGCCCGGGCGACGATCGCCCGCTCCAGCCCGCCGACCGTGGAGGGCGTCGGGGAGAGCGCGCCGGTGACGTCGTCGGCGGTGACCGCCAGCACGGCCCCGACCAGGCCGCCCGGCCCGGCGATCACCCGGACCAGCGCCACCGGGGTGCCGGCCGCGATGCGGGCGATCCCGGCGTCCAGCCCGGCGTCGGCCCCCGGCACCACCGGCTGGACGAACACGTCCAGGACGCCGCCGCAGGTCAGACCCACCGCGAAGGCGTCCTCGTCGCTGTACCCGAAGCGTTCCAGCGCCGGCTCGCCGCTCGCGATCGCGGCCTGGCACAGCTCGTACACCGCGCCCTCGACGCATCCGCCGGAGACGCTGCCGACCGCCTCGCCGTCCGTGTCCACGGCCAGCGCCGCCCCGGGGTCGCGCGGTGCGCTGCCGGAGACGCCGACGACGGTGGCCACGGCGAAGGAGCGGCCGGCCGCGTGCCAGGCCCGCAACTGCTCGGCGATGTCCTGCATGGGGGCTCCTTACACGGTTTCGACAGTAGCGGGAGACGCCGCCGTACGGGAAACGATCCCGGACGGCGGCGGTGGTGCCCATGCCGTGAGCGCCGAAGGCGCCGAACAGGTCGACGTGGCCGAACAGGCCGAAGTCGGGTGCCGAGACCGGGCTGCCGGGCCAGACCGGCACCGAGTTCTTCCAGGCCTCGGCCGGTACGTGCGCGGCCCGGTTGACGATCATCGCGAGCACGGTGCCGCCGGCGACGCCGATCAGGATCGCGCCGCGGACGCCGCGTGCCATCAGCACGAAGATCGCCAGCAGGGTGACGCAGAAGACGAGCACCGGCCAGCCGGCCAGCGAGGGTCGATCCGCGGGCCGAGATCTTGAAGTAGGCGTCCAGTGCGCCGGTGGGGCGCGGTGCCGGGGACGACGGGTGGGGGCCGTCCCCGGCGGGTCCGCCGTCGGCGGGTCTGTCTTCGGTGGTGCCGGGTTCCGTGGGGATCAGGCCGACCTCGGCTGAGGCACGCCGGCGGGCGGACCCGGCAGTCCGGCGGGCAGGGCGACCGGCCGAAGGGCCCGTGCCGCGCCGGGGACGGTGT
>NZ_JBIVVI010001197.1:0-2717 GCF_044757675.1 Kitasatospora sp. NPDC091257 | reverse complement strand
GTACTTCGCCGCGCTCAGCTACCGGGGCCCGGACGGCTCGGAGCAGAAGCTGCTGCACCGCAGCGAGCCCGGCACCCCGCACCCGGAGTGGAAGATCCTGCAGGACCTGCGCCGGCTCAACGTGCCGCCGGAGCAGGTGCTGGAGCTCTACACCGAGCTGGAGTCGTGCGACCTGCCGGGCGGCTACTGCAACCGCATGATCGCCGCGTCCTGGCCGAACGTCCGGCTCACCCACACCGCCCCGTACGGCCGCGACCACGCGTCCCGGCAGGCCGGGATGGCCGAGCTGCTCGACCATCTGGACGAGCTGCACCAGCTGGCGTCCGGCGCCCAGCGGGTCCGCCCGTTCCGGGTGCCGCCGCCCGCGCCCGGGACGGTCCAGGCGCTGCCGCCGCTCCCGCCGCAGCAGCTCGCCCAGGAGACCGGCGCCGCCTTCGGGCAGAACCTGTTCCGGTACGAGCAGCGCGCCGTCTCCCGCCAGGGCGTGCCCGAGCCGGTGTCCCAGACCCTGATGTGGGCCGGGCTGCCGCGCGACTTCGGGCCGTTCTTCTGGGCGCAGGCGCAGGAGGGCCGCCCGATCCCGACGCTCGCCGAGCTGGCCGCCGAGCGCGGCCTGGCCGCGGGCCCGGACTTCGGCGGCTACCTGGTGCTGGGCAACGACTACGGACGGCAGCTGTGCGTCCAGTACGGCACCGCGCACGTGGTGGCCGTGGACATCGATGGAACCGGTCAGCCGCCCCGGTTCGTCAACAGCGGTGTACCGGAGTTCGTCCGCTCGATGGCCCTGCTGGGCCGGATGTGGCGGCTGCGGTACGGGCTGACCCCGGACCAGGCCGGTCGCTGGACGACCGACTTCCAGGCCCAGCTCGCCGCGATCGACCCGGCGGCCCTGCAGAACGCGGACACCTGGTGGGCCGTGCTGCTGGAGCAGTTCTGGGACGGCCTGCTGTAGCGGACCGTCGCAGGTCCTCGCAGGTGGGAGGGGTCGTTCCGGTGCCCGGAACGGCCCCTCCGGCATGCCTCCGCAGCTGTGCCTCGTTGGGGTTTCGCCCAGATCTGCGCAAAATAGGTCAAGAGGATGGGTCTATTCGTCTCGTCCTCGACATATTCCGGTCCGCACGACGACGGAATCCGGCCCGGGGCACCGAACCGGTTCCGGATCCGTCCGTTCCGTCCGATCATGGGCTCCGCAGCCCGCGAAACGAGGGGAAGAGCCCATGAGCGACGCCGTCCCCCAGTACGGCTTCACCCAGGCCCGCCGTGGCTACGTGCCCGAGCAGGTCGACCGAGCCCTCGCCGCCCTCACCGCGCAGCGTGACGAGGCGTGGGAACGGTTGAGCGTCCTGGGCGCCGGCATCCGGCAGATGGAGGCCCGGCTGGCCGACATCCGCCGGACTGCCGAGGAGGCCCCGGAACCCGACTACCAGGTACTCAGCGAGCAGGCCGCCGGACTGGCCGCAATGGCCGAGAACGAGGCGCGCGCCGTCCGGGAGAAGGCCGAGCGCTTCGCCGAGGACCTGCGGGACGAGGTTTACGAGGCGGGGCAGGCCGCCGACCGCGCCGCCAAGGAGTACAGCACCACGACCCGTACCGACGCGGACGCGGCCGCCCGCCGCACCGAGGAGCGGACCCGGGCCGAGGCCGAGGGCATCCGGTCCGACACCGACCGGGAGAGCCGTTCCGCGCGGGACGCCGCGACCGCGTACGCCGCCAAGGTGCGGGTGGCCGCCGCCGAGGCCAGCGAGCAGGCCGAGGCTGAGCTGGCCGCCCGGCGCCGCAAGGCCGACGAGACCTTCGCCGCCGCCCAGGCCGCGGCCGACGCCGAGGACGCCGAGGTCTCGGCGACCGCCGAGCGCAAGGTCAAGGAGGCGGAGCAGCAGCGGGAGACGGTGCTGAACCGGATCAAGCAGCTGGAGACGGACGCCCAGGCCAAGGCCGACCAACTGGTCGAGCAGGCCCGCCGGGAGGCCGAGAAGATCAACGCGGAGAGCGAGCGCGAGCAGCGCGAGTTCGACACCCGGCTGGAGACGGTGCAGCAGCACCTGGACCACATCAAGGCCACGCTGGCCTCGCTCACCGGGGCGGCGGTCGGCCAGATCGAGCCCGAGGTGGCGGCGGCCGCCGTCGCGGCCGCCCGGGCCGCCCAGGACTCCGTCGGGACCGTCGTGCCCGTCGCGGCGCCCGCGCCCCCCGCTCCGCGGGACGCGGTCGCGGACGCGGTCGTCGACGCCTCGCCGGTGGACTCGGAGGCGGACACCGGGGAGATCCCGGTGGCCGACCTGCGCAAGACCCTGACTCCCGCGGCTCCCGCCGGGGCCAAGGCCCCCGCCCGGGAGAGGTCGGCGACCGTGCTGCGGACGCCGGTGGTCGGCAGCAGCGCCACCAGGGCCATCGGCGGGCCCGTGGCGACCGGCCCGGTGCCGCCGAAGCCGGCCTCGCCGCCCGCCGAGGAGACGGTCGAGGGGACGGCCGGGGCCGAGGGAACGGCCGAAGGAGCGGCTGAGGGAACGGCCGAGGCGAAGGCGGTCGACGGGCCGGCCGCGGCCGGGAAGGGCGACGGGCGGTCCTCGGAGGCCGAGACCCGGATCGTTCCGAAGATCATCATCGTGGACGACGGCAGCGACTACGCGACCCCCCACACGGTGAGCTACAACCGCCGCTGACCGGCGCGCCCGACCGCGCGCCGCGAAGGCCCCGACCGCCCGGTGAGAGGCGGT
>NZ_JBIVVI010001196.1:0-2722 GCF_044757675.1 Kitasatospora sp. NPDC091257 | reverse complement strand
CGTCACCCGCACAAGCCCGCGTACCTGGCCGGCCGCCTCGGTCAGCGCGGCGTCGAACAGGGCCAGCGCGTCCGTCGTCGGCAGCGGCCGTACGCCGGCCCTGGCCAGGCGGTGCCGGTCGACGGCGGTCAGACCTCCGGTCATGCCGCTGGCCTCCGCCCAGTAGCCCCAGGCGAGCGACACGGCCGGCTGTCCCTGGGCGTGCCGGTGTGCGGCGAGGCCGTCGAGGTACGCGTTCGCCGCCGCGTAGTTCGCCTGGCCCGCACCGCCCAGCACACCGGCCGCCGACGAGAACAGCACGAACGCCTCCAGGTCCGAGGTCAGTTCGTGGAGGTGCCGCGCCGCGAGGGCCTTCGGCTCCCACACGCGCGCGAACCGCTGCGGGGTGAGGGATTCCACGACGGTGTCGGCCAGCGTGCCCGCGGCGTGGATCACCGAGGTGACCGGGTGTTCGGCGAGCAGCCGCGCCACCGCCTCGCGGTCGGACACGTCGCACGCCACGATGTCGGCGGTCGCGCCCAGCGCGGCCAGGTCGGCGGTCAGCGCGGCCGCGTCGGGGGCGTCCGGGCCGCTCCGGCCGACCAGCAGCAGGTGCCGCACGCCGTGCCGCACGGCGAGGTGGCGGGCGATCGTGCCGCCCAGGGTGCCGGTGCCGCCGGTGACGAGCACCGTGCCCCCGGGGCTGAGCGGCGAGGGCAGCGGTTCGGTCCGCGCCCGTTCGAGGCGGGGGACGTGAACGGCGCCGACGCGGATCGCGAGCTGGGGTTCGTCGCCGGCCAGCCGGACCTCGTCGCCGTCGTCACCGTCGACCAGCACGAACCGGCCGGGGTGCTCGGTGGCGGCCGACCGGACCAGGCCCCAGACGGCGGCGGCCTGCGGGTCGACGTCCTCGCCCGGACGGACGGGCACGGCGTTGCGCGTGGCGACCACCATGCGCGGGGTGTCCGTGGTGAGGAAGTCCTGGATCACCCGCAGGGTCTCGACGGGCGATGTGGCGTGGTGGACCGGGATGTCCGGTTCGGTGGTCGCCGTTTCCAGGACCGGCCACGCCACCTGGTACGGCACGTCCTGCGTGGTGGCCCCGGCCGGCCGGCGCAGGGTCAACGAGGCGATCTCGGCGACCGGCGCGCCCGACCGGTCGGCGAGGCCGATCGCGCAGGTGTCCTGGCCGGTCACGGTCAGCCGGACCCTGGCGTGCTCGGCGCCGCGCCACCAGGAGATCCCGGCGAAGGAGAACGGCATCTTCGCCCGGTCGTCGGCGACGGTCACGACCTGGATCGCGGCGTCGAGCAGGGCGGGGTGCAGGGCGAACCGGGTGTCGCCGGGGGGTACGGCCACCTCCGCGTAGAGGGTGTCGCCGTCGCGCCAGGCCGCTCGCAGGCCTTGGAAGGCCGTGCCGTAGGCGAATCCGGCGTCGGCCAGGTTGTCGTAGAAGGCGTCGAGGTCGACGGCTTCGGCGTGCGGCGGCCACTGCCGTGCCCAGGGCTCCCCTGGTGCGACGGGTACGGCGCCCAGGGTCCCGGTGGCGTGCCGTACCCACTCGCCGTCCGCGCGCGAGTGGATCGAGAGGCTGCGCCGGCCCGCCCGGTCGGGGCCGACGGTCACGGACACCTGCACGCCGTCCGCGACCACCAGCGGTGTCTCCAGCGTCAGGTCCTCGACCGCCGGGCAGCCGACGTGTTCGCCGGCCCGGAGCGCCAGGTCCACGAACGCCGCGCCGGGCAGCAGGGGCGAGCCCGTGATGACGTGTTCGGTGAGCCACGGCTGCGCGGCGGTGGCGAGTTGTCCCGTCAGCACCACGCCGTTGTCGTCGGGGAGTTCCATGGCGTCCCGCAGCAGCGGGTGGTCGATCCGGCCGTCACCGGCCGGTGCCGGGGTGGTGGGCTGGAGCCAGTAGTGCTGGTGCTGGAAGGCGTACGAAGGCACACGCGCGCCCGACGTCCCCGCCGTCGCCGTCGCGGGGGGCGTCCAGCGCACCGCGCCGTCCGCCCACAACCGCCCCAGCCCCGCGAACAGCCGCTCCGGAGAATCACCGCCACGGCGCATCAACCCGTTCCCCACCAGCAGCGGATGCGGACCCACCTCCACGAACCCCGTAACACCCTGACCCGCCAGCCACGCCATGGCATCGGCGAACCGGACCGGCTCCCGCACCTGCCGCACCCAGTACCCGGGCTCCCCCATGTCCACCGGACGCCCGGCCACCGTGGAGGCCACCGGGATCACCGGCTCACCGAACGACAACCCCGCCGCCACCCGGCCCAGTTCCTCCAGCACCGGATCCATCCACGCCGAATGGAACGCGTGACCGACCTCCAGCCGCCGCACCCGGCGCCCACGGCCCCGCCACACCTCGGCGACCGCCGCGACCGCCGCCCCGTCCCCCGACACCACCACCGCGTCCACCGCGTTGACCGCCGCCACCTCGACGCCCGGCACCAGCGACGCCTCCACCTCCTCCAGCGACGCCTGGAGCGAGACCATCGCCCCACCACCGGGCAACCCCTGCATCAGCCGGCCCCGCGCGCCCACCAGCGCACACGCGTCCTCCAGCCCCAGAACGCCCGCCACATGGGCCGCCGCCACCTCACCGACCGAGTGCCCGACCACGAAGTCCGGCCGAACCCCCAGCCACTCCACCAGCCGGAACAGCGCCACCTCCAACGCGAACACCCCGCCCTGGGTGAACAGCGTCTGCCCCAGCACCCCCTCCCCGTCCTCG
>NZ_JBIVVI010001195.1:0-2723 GCF_044757675.1 Kitasatospora sp. NPDC091257 | reverse complement strand
GTCGGCCGGGCCCCCACGCGATAGCCTGGAGCCCGATTGACGGGGCCGCGCCCACTGCGGGCGGGGCGCCCACCAGCGCCCGGGCGCGCCCCGGGCGGCCGACGAAGCGAGGGGTGTCCCAGCCGTGCGCATTGCCAGGTTTTCCGTCCGGGAAGGGAGCCCTGCCGCCGGCAGCGTCTCCTTCGGCGTGGTGGAGGGCGACCCTTCCCGGCCCGACTCGCTGGTCGTCCACGCGCTGGCCGGCCACCCGTTCGGCCAGCCCCAGCCCACCGGTGAGAGCTACCGCTTCCAGGACGTCCGGCTGCTCAGCCCGATGCTCCCGAACAAGATCGTGGCGGTCGGCCGCAACTACGCGGCGCACGCGGCGGAGCTGGGCAACGAGGTCCCGGACGCCCCGCTCACCTTCTTCAAGCCGTCCACCTCGGTGATCGGTCCGACCGAGAGCATCGCGTACCCGCCGTTCTCCTCGGACGTCCACCACGAGGCCGAACTGGCCGTGGTGATCGGCCGGATGTGCCGCGAGGTCCCGTTGGACCGGGTGCCCGAGGTGATCCTCGGCTACACCTGCGCCAACGACGTCACCGCCCGGGACGTCCAGCAGCGCGAGGGCCAGTGGGCCCGGGCCAAGGGCTTCGACACGGCCTGCCCGCTGGGCCCGTGGATCGAGACCGACCTCGACCCGAGCGACCTCGCGATCACCTGCACGGTCAACGGCGAGCTCCGCCAGACCGGCCGCACCTCCCTGATGGTCCGCTCGGTCGCCGAGCTGATCGTCCACATCTCCGAGGCCATGACGCTGCTGCCCGGCGACGTCATCCTCACCGGCACGCCCGCAGGGGTGGGCCCGCTCAACGTCGGCGACGAGGTCGCCGTCTCCATCGAAGGCATCGGCACTCTCACCAACAAGGTGATCAAGCGTGGCTAACACTGACCCGGCCGTCCGGGTTCGCTTCTGTCCCTCCCCGACCGGCAACCCCCACGTGGGGATGGTCCGCACGGCCCTCTTCAACTGGGCCTACGCCCGCCACAACGGCGGCACGCTGGTCTTCCGGATCGAGGACACCGACTCCGCCCGCGACTCCGAGGAGTCGTACAACCAGCTGCTCGACGCCATGCGCTGGCTCGGCCTCGACTGGGACGAGGGCCCGGAGGTCGGCGGCCCGGACGCGCCGTACCGCCAGTCGCAGCGGATGGACATCTACGCCGATGTCGCCCGCCGCCTGTACGAGGCCGGCCACGCCTACTACTGCTACTGCTCCACCGAGGAGCTGGACGCCCGCCGCGAGGCCGCCCGCGCGGCCGGCAAGCCCTCCGGCTACGACGGGCACTGCCGCGACCTGACGGACGAGCAGGTGGCGGTCTACAAGCTGGAGAAGCGCGAGCCGATCCTGCGCTTCCGGATGCCGGACAAGACCCTCAGCTTCGACGACCTGGTCCGCGGCACGCTCACCTTCGAGCCGGAGAACGTGCCGGACTACGGCATCGTCCGGGCCAACGGCGCCCCGCTGTACACCCTGGTCAACCCGGTGGACGACGCCCTGATGGGCATCACCCACGTGCTGCGCGGCGAGGACCTGCTCTCCTCCACCCCGCGGCAGATCGCGCTGTACGCCGCGCTCGCCGAGATCGGCGTCGGCAACGGCACCACCCCGCGCTTCGGCCACCTGCCGTACGTGATGGGCGAGGGCAACAAGAAGCTCTCCAAGCGCGACCCGCAGTCCTCGCTCAACATGTACCGCGAGCGCGGCTTCATCCGCGAGGGCCTGCTCAACTACCTGTCCCTGCTGGGCTGGTCGCTGGCCGAGGACCGCGACCTGTTCGACATGGACGAGATGGTCGCCGCCTTCGACGTCACCAAGGTGAACGCCAACCCGGCCCGCTTCGACCTGAAGAAGTGCGAGGCGATCAACGCCGAGCACGTCCGCCGGCTGGCCCCGGAGGACTTCGTCCGCCGCCTGGTGCCCTTCCTCCAGGGCGCCGAGCTGCTGCCGGCCGAGCCCACCGCCCAGCAGCTGGACCTGCTCGCCAAGGTGGCGCCGCTCACCCAGGAGCGGATGGTCGTGCTGAGCGAGATCGTGAACATGGCCGGCTTCCTGTTCGTGGCGCCGGAGAAGTTCGCCCTCGACCCGGACGACGCCGCCAAGGTGCTCACCGCGGACGCCCGCCCGGTGCTGGAGGCCAGCATCAAGGCGCTGGAGGAGCTCGCGGACTTCACCCCGGAGCCGATCCAGGCCGCGCTGCGCGAGGCGCTGGTGGAGGGGCTGGGCATCAAGCCCAAGTTCGCCTTCACGCCGCTGCGGGTGGCCGTCACCGGCCGCCGGGTCTCCCCGCCGCTGTTCGAGTCCATGGAGCTGCTGGGACGCCCGGAGACGCTGCGGCGGCTGCGGGCCGCCCTGGACGCCCTGCCGGCCGCCTGAGCGGGGCGCCGAGCAGGCCGCGGGCCCGGCTTCGTGCCGGGCCCGCGGCGTACCCGGAGGCCGTCCGCAGGCCTCCCGGCCGCTGCCTGGGGTTATCGATTTTGGACCCGGGGCCGACGTCGGGTAATGTTCTTTCTGCGCCGCCCGGGAGGGAACGGACGAGGGAACGAAAGCCCCTCGGAAGGGACCGACCGAGAGGCGCAACGCCTGAGAAGGGCCCGCGAGGGTTCAACTCTGGTGGGGTATGGTGTAATTGGCAGCACGAGTGATTCTGGTTCATTTAGTCTAGGTTCGAGTCCTGGTACC
>NZ_JBIVVI010001194.1:0-2738 GCF_044757675.1 Kitasatospora sp. NPDC091257 | reverse complement strand
GGGTCGGTCAGCGGACGTACGCGCAGACCGGGCAGCGGGCCCGGGTCCGGCAGCACGGCCACGCCCAGGCCGTGCGCGGCGAGTTCGGCCAACTGCGGTGGCGCGGCCGCCTCGACGCCGACCGTCGCCTCGACGCCGGCCTCGGCCAGGGCGCGCTCCAGCGCCGTGCGCAGGCCGGTGCCGCGCGGGGTGCTCACCAGGGCGTGTCCGGCGAGGGCCGCGACCGGCAGCGCGTCCCGGTCGGGGGCGGCAACACCGGCCCCGCTTCCCGAGCCCCCGGCGGAGCCCGCGCCCGTGCCCGCGCCCGTGCCCGCGCCCGTGCCCGGGACCGCGCCCGAGCCGTGGACGGAGCCCGTGCCCGATCCCGCGCCCGTGCCCGATCCCGCGCCCGAGGCGGGTCCCGCGCCCGAGGCGTCCGCGAGCGGATGGTCCACCGGGCAGGCCGCGACCAGCGGGACCTCCAGCACCGTGTGCAGCGCCAGCCCGCTCAGCGACGACCCGCCGTCGTCGCCCTCCGGCCCGTTCCCCGGGGTGGGCAGGCCGACGACGGCGAGGTCCAGCCGGCCGTCGCGCAGCGCGGAGAGCATCCGCGTGGTGGTGTCCTCGGTGAGCGAGAAGTCGATGCCGGGGTGTTCCTGGCGGAACGCCGCGAGCGTGGTGGCGAGCCCGGGGAAGGTCCCCAGCTCGGACGGCGGGGTCAGGGCCGCCCCGGCGACCATGCCCAGGCGCACGTGTCCGCGCCGCAGCCCGCCGAATTCCTGGGCCGCGCGGCGGGCCGCGGCCGCGGAGGCGAGCGCGGCCCGGGCGTGCGGCAGCACCGCCTCGCCGACCGGGGTGAGCCGTACGGTGCGGCCCGAGCGGTCCAGCAGCGGGTGGCCCAGCTCCCGTTCCAGCTGCCGGATCTGGGAGCTCACCCCGGGCTGGGTGAGGTGCAGCAGCCGCGCGGCCCGGGTGAAGCTGCCGTGCTGGGCGACGGTGACGAAGTACTGGAGCTGCCGCAGTTCCATAACTCCCGATCATAAGTGCCAGAACTTCCCGGTCTTGGACGGGTGTACGGTTCCGGCCGCAGGCTGGGCGCATGGAAACCGTGCCGCAGAACCAGGACACCGGGCAGATCCACTGGATCCGCGAGCAGATCGCGGCCGAGCGCCGCGAGCTCGCCCGGGTGTTCGCCGACCTCGCCCCGGAGCAGTGGAACTCGCCCTCGCTGTGCGGTGGGTGGCGGATCCGCGAGGTGGCCGCGCACATGAGCACCGGCTTCCGGCACTCGACGGCGCGCACGCTCCTCGAACTCGCCCGCTCCGGCGGCAACGTCCACCGGATGGCCGACCGGATCGCCCGCCGCGACGCGGCCGCCATGACCGAGCGCGAACTCGCCGCCGCCATGGCCGACCACGCCGACCACCCCTGGCGCCCACCGGTCGGCGGCCCGATCGCGGCCCTCGCCCACGACGTCGTCCACGGCCTCGACATCACGGTGGCGCTCGGCCTGCCCGCCCGGCTGCCGGTGGCGCGGACGAAGGCCCTGCTGGCCGGTGTCTCACCCCGCACCCTGCGGTTCTTCGGGGCCCGGCTGGACGGCGTCCGGCTGGTGGCGACGGACACCGCCTGGGCGTACGGCGACGGGTCGCTCACCGTGACGGGGCGGGCGGAGCACCTGCTGCTGCTCGCGTACGGGCGCCGGGTGCCGGAAGGCCTGCTGGCGGGGCCCGGCGCGGGACGCTTCACGGCGGACGCCACGTAGCGGCGGATCGGTGTACGGGCGTACGGGCGAACGGCGCGCTACCGGCGGTCGGTGTTCAGCCACTCGGTGAGGGTGGCGTGCAACAGCTCGACCTGGGCGCGGTCCAGGATCACCGTTGCCCGGGAGCCGGTGCCGTCCGCGCCGTCCGCGCCGCCGGTGCCGTCCGCGTCCTCCGGGTCGTCCGGGGCGGGCCCGCCGAGGCCCAGCCGGAGGTACTCCACCGGGAGAGGCCAGCCGCCCTCAGGTTCGGGAGCGTCGCCGAACCGGACGTCCGGGTGGCAGTGGTTGGGGATCACGCCGAGTTCCAGCCGGCCCCCGCGGCGGTTGTCCTCGGCGGGGCTGACGTGCGAGCCCTGGGAGATCCTCGGGGCGGGCGCGTTGCCGTGACCGTCGTCGGCGAAGTACAGCCAGGAAGCGAAGATGGACATCCGGTTCTCCTCGGGTCTCGGACCTTGCGGGGCCGGAGCCCAGCGAGCGCCCGGGCGGCCGTCGTGCGGGTTCCGGGGGCCCGTGCCTACGATCGGAAGAAGTCCTTCCGGATGGTGGTGAGACGGAAGCCAGGTCGCCGATGGCCCCGAGGTCCGTGCAGTGGCCCCCGTACGTGCGGGTCGCGCCGTGGTTGCTGACCGCCGGCGGGCTGGTGTGGAACGCGCTGGACCCGACCGACTACTGGGGCGATCCGCTGCTGGCGGCGGCCGCCGTGCTGGCGGGCGCGCTGCTGGCGCTGCGGGACACCGTCGCGGTGGGGGCGGCCAATGTCCTCGGCATCCTGCTGCTGTCCACCCAGGACGGGTCGATCGGGACCGGGGCCGGCTTCCTGGAGCTGGCGAACACGGCGTTCGCGGCGCTGCTCGGGATCGGGGTGAACCGGGTGGTGGCCCGGCACGGGCGGCGGCTGGCACGGGTGCGGTCGGTGCCCCGAGAAGCGACCAGATGAGCTCCGCACCCCGCCCCACACAGACACCGACGGGAGTGCCGGCGCTGACGCCGAGCC
>NZ_JBIVVI010001193.1:0-2744 GCF_044757675.1 Kitasatospora sp. NPDC091257 | reverse complement strand
CTGTCCCAGTACGGCCCCTGGGGCGTGCGCCTGGGCAGCCGGGCCGGCCGCGTCCTCGCCTACGACCCCGCCACCCGGACCTTCACCGGCGGCGTGACCCTCACCGGCTACACCGTCGGCCGGGTGGTGCTCGGCCCCGACGCCACCGACGCCTGGGTCGGCACCGCGGACAACCTCTACCACCTGGACGTCGAGGGCGCCGCCCCGGAGGTCATCGATCCGGTGGCGGACTTCGGCTCCGCCGAGGAGATCGTGCTCGCCGCCGACGGCCGCACCGTCTACGCGAGCGGCTACCGCGACTACGGCACCGTCACCGCCGACATCCTGGACCCGGAGACGAACACCTTCCGGTCCGCCTTCGGCCTCGGGGCCTTCGCCGACGGCCCCCAGCTGCTCGGGACGAGCCCGGACTCCGGCCGGGTCCACGTGTTCACCGGCGCGAGGACCCCGCAGGCCGCACTGCTGTCGTACGACCCCGCGACCGGCGCGGCCGTTCCCGGCGAGACCGTCACCGGCTTCGGCCTGGACTCCGTCGTCCAGGTCCAGCTCGGCGCGGACGGCCGCACCCTCTACCTGGCCGGGCTCAAGGGCGGGGACTCCGTCCTGCGGACCGTCCGCTTCTAGGGACCCGCCGAGCGGCGCCCGCCGAGCGGCGCCCGCCGAGCGGCGCCCGACGAGAACGGGCCCGGCAGCCGGCGCCGGAGCGCCGCCGTGCCGGGCCCGGGGAGGGCGGGTCAGCGGGCCTGGGCGGCCTTCGCCTCCTTGGCGGCGGCCGCGGCGGCCGCGGCGGCCTCCTTCTCGTGCTTCTCCTTGATCCGGGCGGTCTCCTTGCGGAGGTCCACCTGGTTGGCGCGCTCGTGCTGGAGCCAGAGCGGGTTCTCGGCCCGGAGGGCCTCGATCTGCTCGGTGGTCAGCGCCTCGGTCACGCCGCCCCGGGCCAGGCCGGAGATCGAGATGCCGAGCCGGGCGGCGACCACCGGGCGGGGGTGCGGGCCGTTCTTGCGCAGGTCCTGGAGCCACTGCGGCGGCTCGGCCTGCAGCGCGTTCAGCTCCTCGCGGGAGACCACGCCCTCCTGGAAGTCGGTCGGCGCGGCGTCGAGGTAGATCCCCAGCTTCTTGGCCGCCGTGGCCGGCTTCATGGTCTGGCTGGTCTTCTGCTTGAGCGATGTCATGGTGACAAGGGTAAGGGAGTGCGCGGGCGCTCCCGGTCACGGTCGGTAGCCTTGCCCTGTGACAGACATGCAGGTGAACCCGACCTTCCGACTCGTGTACGTCCCGGGCGTGACCCCCGGCAAATGGGTCCGGGTCTGGGAGGAGCGGCTCCCGGACGTGCCGCTGGACCTCCTCGCGGTCGCGTCCGGCGACGCCGAGCGGACCCTCCGCGAGGGCGGCGCGGACGCCGGGCTGGTCCGGCTGCCGGTCGACAAGGACGTGCTGAGCGCGATCCCGCTCTACACCGAGACCACCGTCGTGGTCTTCCCCAAGGACCACTGGCTCGCCGCCGCCGAGGAGGCCTCGGTGGCGGACCTGGCCGATGAGGTGGTCTTCCACCCGCTCGACGACACCCTGGGCCTCACCGCCGACACCCTGCCGGGGCGCCCCGCCGTAGCCCGTCCGGACAGCACCGCGGACGCGGTCGAGCTGGTCGCGGCGAACGTCGGCGTGCTCCTGGTGCCGCAGTCCCTGGCCCGGCTGCACCACCGCCGGGACCTCACCTTCCGGCCGGTGGCGGACGTGCCGCAGTCCCAGGTGGCGCTGTCCTGGCCGCAGGAGCGGACGACGGACCTGGTGGAGGAGTTCATCGGGATCGTCCGCGGCCGCACGGTCAACAGCTCGCGCGGCCGCGGGGCCGGGCAGGCGGCTCCGGAGGCGCAGCCGAAGAAGGCGGCGGCGGGCCGGGGCAAGCCGCAGCCGCAGCGGGCCGGCGGGCAGAAGAGCGGTGCGCAGAAGGCGGGCGGCCAGAAGTCCGGCGGGCAGCGGGCCGGGGCGCCGAAGGCCGGGGGAGCCAAGGCCGGCGGGCGGGGCGCGGCGGCCCGGCGCGGCAGGCCCAAGCGGTGACCGTGGCGTAGCGTCTGCCCCGTTCGCAGCGGTCGAGGCGGGAGGAGCGGGGCAGTGTGGCACGACCTGATGGCCGTCCAGATTCCGATCGTGGAGAAGGTCCTCCGCACGATCGCCGTCTACGTGCTGATCCTGGTGCTGTTCCGGCTCGCCGGGAAGCGCGGGCTGGCGGGGCTGAACACCTTCGACATGGTGGTGGTCTTCCTGCTCTCCAACGTGGTGCAGAACGCCATCATCGGCAATGACAACAGCCTGCTCGGCGGCGCGATCGGGGCGGTGACCCTGATCGCGGTGAACGCCGCCGTCACCCGCTGGCTCGCGCGCGACCCGAGGGCCGCCCGGATCCTGGAGGGCCGGCCCACCACCGTGGTGAAGGACGGCAAGCTGGTCGCCGGCGCGCTGCACAGCCTGGCGCTGCGCCCGTCCGAGCTGGAGCACGCCATCCGGATCCAGAACGGCGACAAGGTCGGCGACGTCGCCCGGGCCCGGCTGGAGCCGGACGGACAGCTGCTGGTCTCCCTCAAGGCGGGCGAGCAGAGCGCCACCCGGAGCGACGTCGAGGACCTGCGGCGCCGGCTGGAGGAGATCGAGCGGCTGCTCACCGCCATCGCCGCCGACCGGCGAACCCGCCGCGATCAGACCGGCGGCGGCCCAGTTCACGGTCGAGGTGAAGAGGAAGAAGAGCG
>NZ_JBIVVI010001192.1:0-2749 GCF_044757675.1 Kitasatospora sp. NPDC091257 | reverse complement strand
GGCCGCTGCCCGCGCGCCGGGAGTGGACGGACCCCGCGGCCGACCCCGCGGCCGACCCCGCGGCCGACCCGGCGGCCCCGGCGGCCGACCCGGCGGCCGACCCGGCCGACCGGATCACCCCGGACGGGACGGTGAGCACGGCCTTCCTGGTGGCCCTGGAGGCCGTGACCCCGGCCGAACGGGTCGCCTTCGTCCTGCACGACGTCTTCGGCCACCCCTTCGTCGAAGTGGCCGCGATCGTCGGCCGCAGTCCGGCCGCCTGCCGCCGACTGGCCGCCTCCGCCCACCGCCGGATCCGGACCGCGCAGGCCCCGGCCGCGCCGGGAGCCTGATCACCCGCGTCCGGCGGGTGCGCCACCCGGAGAGGCTCCGGCCGTGGACACAGGGGCGGCCGATCCGGAGCCGTGCGCGGGTGTGAGGCGTGTCGCGCCGGGCGGGCGGGGCCCCGTCCGGCGCGCGTCCGTCGTGTCCACGCCCGTGCGCACACCATCGAGCCCACCCCTGTGCGCCGATCGTCCAAAAACCGACCGATAAGGTGTTAATCCAACATTCATCCATGCCGCATAGCCTCCGGGGGCTAGCCTCATGCTGAACGTCATCGTCCGACCGGGAGGCGAAAGCCCCGTGCAAGGCACTGTCACCACACCAGGCGGCTCCACGGTGGCCGGGGGCCAGGGCGAAGCGTTCCTGCTCGTCGTGGACGACGAACCCAACATCCGCGAGCTGCTCTCCGCCTCGCTGCGCTTCTCCGGCTTCCGCGTCGCCTCCGCCGCCAGCGGGACCGAGGCGCTCGAACTGGTCGCCGCCGAGCGTCCGGACCTGGTCGTGCTCGACGTGATGCTCCCCGACCTCGACGGCTTCACCGTCGTCGAGAAGCTGCGCGAGCGCACCAGCCGCGGACAGATAGCCGGCCCGGCCCACGGGCATCCCGGCGACCACCTGCCGGTGCTCTTCCTCACCGCCAAGGACGGCGTCGGCGACAAGGTGCAGGGCCTGGCCGCCGGGGCGGACGACTACGTCACCAAGCCGTTCAGCCTGGAGGAGCTGATCGCCCGGATCCGCGCCATCCTGCGCCGGGCCGGCGGGCCCGCCGAGGACGGCCGGCTGATCGTCGCCGACCTCAGCCTCGACCCGGTCGCCCACGAGGTCACCCGGGGCGGCACCCCGGTCTCGCTCTCCCCGACCGAGTTCAAGCTGCTGCACTACCTGATGGCCAACGTCGGCCGGGTGGTCTCCAAGTCGCAGATCCTCGACCACGTCTGGGCCTACGACTTCGGCGGGGACCTCTCCATCGTCGAGTCGTACATCTCCTACCTGCGCCGCAAGCTCGACTCCGGCCCGGCGCACGGCCCCAAGCTGATCCACACCGTGCGCGGCATCGGCTACGCCCTGCGCCGCCCCCCGCAGGGCTGACCGGGTCCGCTCGTGCTCGCCCGCTTCTCCGCCCGGATGTCGCTGCGCGCCCGGCTGCTGGTGCTCGTGCTCGCCCTGGTCACCACCGGGCTCGCGGTCAGCGACACCTTCGTGCTCGGCACCGTCCGGAGCCAGCTGGTGCAGCAGCTGGACGAACAGCTCCAGCGGTACGGGCCGCCGCTCTCCCGCAAGCCCCCGGGCCAGCTGACCGCGCAGACCGCAGGCCGGCCCGCCGTCGCCGGCCGGCGGGTCAGCCTGCCCAGCCAGTACCTGGTGCAGTACCTCTCCTCGGACGGCAAGGTCCAGGCGCTGATGCGCCAGCCCGTCTCGGACAGCGACCCGGCGCCCCAGCTGGAGGGACTGGACCCGACCCGTACCGCCCCCGACGTCCCCTTCGACCTGCCCGACCAGCGCGGCCAGCACCGCTGGCGGGTCCTGGTGCTGCCGCTCCAGACCCCCCGCGGGCAGGCCGCCAACCCCAGCGCGTACGCCTCGCCGGCGGTCACCCCGACCCACGTCATGGTGGCGGTCTCCCGCGAGGACATCGACGCCACGCTCGGCAAGCTGCGCACCTCCTTCCAGGCCATCGGCGGCGGCGTCCTGGTGGTGATCGCCGCGCTCGGCCTCTTCGCCGTACGGGCCGGGCTGCGGCCGCTGCGCCGGATCGAGGAGGGCGCCGAGCGGATCGCGGCCGGCGAGCTGTCGCACCGGATGCCGGAACTCTCCCCGGGTACCGAGGTCGGCCGGCTGTCGGTCGCGCTCAACGGGATGCTCACCCAGATCGAGGCGGCCTTCGCGGCCCGCGCCGAGTCCGAGGCCCGGATGCGGCGCTTCGTCGCCGACGCCTCGCACGAGCTGCGCACCCCGCTGGCCGGGATCCGCGGCTTCGCCGAGCTGTACCGGATGGGCGCGCTGCCCGCCGAGGCCGACGTCAAGCGGACCATGACCCGGATCGAGAGCGAGGCCGACCGGATGGGCGCCCTGGTCGAGGACCTGCTGGTGCTCGCCCGGCTGGACGAGGAGCGCCCGCTCGACCTCGCCCCGATGGACCTGCGCACCCTCGCCGCCGACGCGCTGCACGACCTCACCGCCCTCGACCCGAGCCGACCGGTCGCGCTCACCGGCCCGGCCGGCACCGGCGCGCCCGGTGCCGCGCCCGTCATCGGCGACGAGGCCCGGCTGCGGCAGGTGGTCACCAACCTGGTCGGCAACGCGGTCAAGCACACCCCGCCCGGCACCCCGGTCCGGGTGCCGATCGTCCATGCCATCGAGGCGGACGACTTCGCCCGCTGCGGCGGCGACTTCTACGCCCGCGGGCACATCCGCCTGATCGCCC
>NZ_JBIVVI010001191.1:0-2749 GCF_044757675.1 Kitasatospora sp. NPDC091257 | reverse complement strand
GGCACCGGAGATCATCCGGTGCCCCTCCGCTTTTTCGTGCCCGTCCGACCGGGAATGCGGAAGGGCGATCTCCAATTCCCGGGCATGGACCGAACTTTGCCCACCCATGGGTTAGGTTCACCGAACAGGTGCTCCATATCGCACCACATGCTTTGGGGGGACGAGGAGTTGGCCGAAGAGTTCAAGATCGACATGGGCCGGATGAGAACGGTGTCCAAACAGCTCGACGAGTGCGGCAACCGCATGGGGGCGGTCGCCAAGAGCCTCGAAAACCTCGGAAAGGGCAAGCAGTTGGGCACCGAGCGGCTCGACTCGGCCTGCAAGGGCTTCGAGGACCACTGGCACGGCGGCATCGGCCGGATGGCCAAGCTCGCCCACGGCCTGCGCGAGGGCCTGGACGCCTCGCTCAAGAACTACGGGGACAACGAGCAGGGCACCGCCAAGGGCCTCGGCGCGACCTGAGCCAACACCCAGGGGACTGACTTCCACCATGAGTGACAAGAACTGGCCGGGCCTCGGCTTCTGCCCGGCCCCGGGGGACCTCCCGGCCATCGCCAAGATGTACGCGGACGTCGACGCCGTCGCCCGCGAACTGGAGGAACTGCGCCACGCGCTCGCCGACCTCGGCTCCGAGGGCAGCGCCTGGCAGGGCGAGGCGGCCCGCAACTTCGCCGGCAAACTGGGCGAACTGCCCAAGTACCTCACCCAGGGCCACGAATCGATGGCCGCCTGCTCACGGGCCCTCAAGACCTGGCACACCCAGCTCACCGGGCTGCTCTCCACCGGCCGGACCATGGAGGCCCAAGCCGTCGAACTGCGCTCCCGCCTGGGCGACATGAACGTCCAGTGCGACACCGCGGGAAAGGCCCTCGACGCCTCCGCGCAGTCCACCGACGCGGCCGCCCAGACGAAGGCCAAGGCCGACTTCGAGGCCAAACTCCAAGCCCAGCAGCAGCTCGCGCACCAGCTCGACGAGGTGATCGCGAACGGCCACAAGCAGCTGGCTGACCACAAGAACAAGGCCGAGGCGGCCGCCAAGGCGATCATGGAGGCGTCCCGCCACCACCCGCCGGACCCGAGCTTCCTCAAGCGGATGCTGGACAAGGTGGAGCACGCCTGGCAGAAGTCGCTGGACTTCCTGGCCGAGCACGCCGACGACCTGTCCAAGATTTCGGCAGGGTTGGCGATCGCGGCCCTGGTGATCCCCGGAGCCGGCCCGATCCTGGGTGCGGCGGCCATGCTGACCAGTGCGGCCGCGATGGCCGGGCACGGCATCGCCAAGTCCCGCGGCCAGGACGTCTCCTGGCTGAAGATCGGAATGGACGGGCTCGGGGTGATCCCCGGTGTCGGTGCCATCAAGGGCTTCGCCACCGCCGGAAAGTCGATCACGAAAGTTCAGGGTGTTGGCGTCGTCAACAAGGTGATCCGGGCCCCGATCAAGAACATCAGGACGTCGGTGGCCGCTGAGGGAGCCGGCGCTGCCGAGCGCACCTCGGCCGCCGGCGCAGGCCTGTTCGAGAAGACCGTGAACCCGATATCGACCAAGGCCATCGTCGGCGGGCTCAAGAAGGCAGGCGTCGAAGTGGATCCCCGCGCGGTCACCATCACGAACAAGGCGAACGGACTCGCCTACGGCTTCTACCAGGACGAGAAGAAGGAGAAGGCCCGGGAGTCCTACGTCGAGGCCCCGGGACCGCTTCCGAAGCCCGCGTACCGACCGGCGTCCGCGCCGTTCCTGAACGCCGTCGGCTGAGAGAGGAGCAGCTCATGGTCAAGGACCTCCATGTGACGCTGCCGGTTTCGGGCGGACAGCTCGCCGCCGTGCCCGAGGTGGCCGAGGCGGCGCGGCGGGCCGAAACGCTCTACGGGGTCACCCTGTTGAACGACGACGTGGCCCGCAACGTGGTGATCAAGCACCTGCGGAAGCGGGATCAGCAGGACTGGCACGACGAAGCCGCGGGTCTCCTCGTCCTCGGTGGAATCGTGGTCTCCTTGGTCACTGGCAACTGGACAGCGGCGATCCTGGGGATTCCGGCCGGAATCGCGGTCTGGCTGCGGGGCACGGGCCGCAGCTCCAGCAAGCAGACCGCCTCCGTGCACTTCACCGCGTACATCGGGCTGCTGCACCAGGCCTGACGGGCCGGGGCCGCCGCCCGACATCAGCTCGCTGCACGGACCGGAGTAGTCGTCGGGCAGGCCGAGCACGTGCCCGGTCTCGTGCGCCACCACGCGCACCGAGCTGTACTGCTGGTTCTGCTGGTAGTCGAGGAAGACGTAGCCGTGGCCGTGGCCGTCGGTGCTGGCGTAGGAGCCGCGGCTGTCGCTGCCCTCGTCGTACGAGAAGTCGCCGCTGCCGCCGGTCTCCTGGAGCCGCACGTTGCGCACCGAGCTGTTCCAGATCTGCGCGGCCTGGGATATCTGGCCGGTGAAGGAGGGCGCGTTCGCGGTGTCGTAGGTGACGGTGACGGTCAGCAGCCACGGGTTCGCGGCCTGCCGGGCCTTGGCCGAGGCCATCACGGCGTGGAAGAAGGCCTGGTTGTCCGCGGCCTCCGCGGCCGAGCCGGCGTACGTCGAGGGGGTGTAGCCCTGGACGGCGGCCGGGGCGGCCGGGGCGGCCGGGGCCGCGGCGGCCACGGTGGCGGGCAGGGTCGCGAGGCCGGCCGCGAGGGCCAGGCCCAGGGCGGCGGACAGCACGGATCGCTTCATGCGGGGGCTCCGGTTTCGCGGTGCGCCGCCGCACCGGGGCCGG
>NZ_JBIVVI010001190.1:0-2753 GCF_044757675.1 Kitasatospora sp. NPDC091257 | reverse complement strand
CCCCTCCCCGGAGGCCCACCGCCTCATCGCGGAACGCTTCGCCGAGCTCGCCCTCGCCCCCGGAGGCGCCCTGGCACCGTGACCCGCCGCGGTCACCCTCCCGCCGGAGCGACACGGCGGACCAGTGGCCGCGGACCTACGAGCAGTGGCAGCAGCTCCACCGGGTGCGGCGGGCGACCTGGCTGTGCCGACGCTGCCGCGTCGTGTTCCTCCCCGCGGCGTCGTTCCGCCCCGACTCCGCCGGATCCTCCGCGCTTCCCGTGGCGCACTGTCCGCAGTGGTCGGTGGCCGTCGCGCGCCAGGACGACCGCCCCGGCGCCCCGACCACCTCGGCCTGACCGCCCACCCGGCAGCCGGCTCCCCGGAGGCCGCCCGGCTCGGCCCGGCGGCACGGCCGCGATGGACCCCGGGACGGCGCGTGTCGCCGAATCACCGGCCCGGGTACGGCCCTTCCCCGCGCACCGCCCGGAACGGAGTGAAACCCCACAGCCCCACCCCTCGTTCGGCACCGGCCGTACCGGTGCCGAACGAGGGGTGGGGCGTGGCCGGTCCACAGGCGGCAGGGCGTCTCATGCGGCGGCCGCCCGGGACGGCGGGAGCGCGAGCGCGGTGACCACCGTGCCGCGGTGCACGCCCCAGCTGCCGGTGCTGACGACCGGGTGGTGCGGGTGCCGGGCCGCGAACGTACCGTCGGCGTACACGGCGACGGAGATGGCCGCGAGCGGCGCCCAGGTCCCCGTCAGTGGATGGACGGCCTTGTAGGCGGCCTCCTTGGCGCTGAACAGGACCGTGTCCCAGGGGGCCCGGCCCTCCGGCAGCACGGCCAGGGCGCTGCGCTCGGCCTCGCTGCTGACCAGCTGGAGCACACCCCGCGGGAGTGGCCGCGCGGGCTCGGCGTCGATCCCGAGCGAGGCCAGCTGCCCGGTGCCGGCGACGGCGCAGGCCGTGTAACCGTCCGTGTGGGTGATGCTGCCCGTGACGCCCGCCGGCCACCGGGGCGCCCCGCCCGGCCCGGGCAGCAGCGGCACCGGCGGATGCCCGAGAGCACCGAGCACCTGGCGGGCGAGCGTCCGGGCGGTGGCGAACTGCCGGCGGCGGCGCGGCGACCGGTCCCGGATGTACGCCGCCTCCGACGGCAGCAGCCGGCCCTCGGACGGGACGCCGAAAGCCTCGGCACAGTGGACGTGGGGCGGGAGCAGCGCGGCCAGGACGCCGGCCGGGGCGGTGGTGGTCACGGTCGTCAGCGGCCGGCCGCGACCAGCAGGTGGACGTGGTGTGCGATGTGCTGGGGAGTCTCCAGCGGCACCATGTGACCGGTGCCGGGAATCCGGTGCAGCTCGGCGTGCGGCAGCGCCGACGTGAGCTCCCGGCTGAACTCGGGCTTCACGATCTTGTCCTCGGTGCCGGTGATGACCGCGGTCGGCGCGGTGATCCCGGCCAGACCCGCGCGCTGGTCCATCTCCTGCGTCGACGCGAAGCACGCGGCCCGGGTCGCCGGCGACGTGGCCGCGAACAACCGGCGGTTGGCCTCCCGCGCCGACAGCGAAGCACCCGGCCCGTGCGTCCCACCGAGCAGCCGACGGCCCAGCCACGGCGTCCGCAGTGCCCGGCTGAACAGCTTCGACCCCATCATCCTGACCTCGCTCGCCGGCGTGCTCTGCCCGTGCGAGGCCGTCGACACGAGCACAAGACCCGCCAGCCGCCCGACACTTGCCCCGCCGTTCCCGGCCGGCAGCCCCGCCGCCCAGGCCAGCGCCGCGTACCCGCCGCCCGAGTGCCCCACCACCACGACCGGCCGCTCCGGCGTGGTGAGCGTCCCGACGACGGTGTCCAGGTCCCGCGCCAACCGCTCGATGCTGATCGGCTCCCGCCCGGACGTCGACGAGGCGTGACCGCGCTGGTCGTACGTGGCCACCGTGTGCCCGGCCGCCGCGAGCTGCTGCGCGGTGGCGTGCCAGACGGTCCGGGAGGCGGCCCAGCCGTGGACCAGCAGCACCAGCGGCCGGCCCGGATCGGGCTCGCCCGGCTGGTGGACCGTGATGGCGAGGTGCGCGTGGTCGTCGGTCGTCGCGGTGTGGTCGGTGGTGGTGACGGCGTGCCGGGCGGGGAGCACGGGGATTTCGGTGACGGTCACTGGGGCCTCCTTCTCCGGTGGTGGTTCCTACTTCTGGTTGTCGAGGTGGCGGCGGAGGTTGCTGAGGGCGTGCTGGGTGGCGGTGGTGTGCTTGGTCGTGAGGTTCGTGAGCTTGTGGAAGAACTTGGCCAGGCCGTGCGGGTCGGTGGCGAAGGTGATCGTCAGCAGCGTCTGGGCGCCGTTGTTGTGGGGCGTGAGCCGATAGGTCGTCGTGCCCTGGAAGTGGCCGGTGTGGGACTGGGTGAGCTCGGCGTCCGGGACGACCTGCGTGGTGGTCGAGGTGAACCGCAGCTTGGGGCCGGGCTTTCCGACACCCGCCGGGTGGACGGTGGTCGTGGTGGTGCCGCCGGTCTGCTGCGGGCCGGTGGACCCGGGCCGGTGGGTGTTGTGCGGGTGCCACCACGTCGTCCTGCCGTTGAGCTCGTCGACGATGGCGTTCCAGACGGCGTGGGCGGGGTGGTTGAGGATGGTCCGGTCGGTGTGGTGAATGGCGCGCACGGGAAATCGGTCCTTTGTTTGGTGGGTGTGGTGGGGGGTGGTGAGTTGTTGGGTTCTGTTTTTGTTGTGGTGTGTGGTGTGTGGTGTGTTTTGGGGTTAGGGGAAGATGTTGTGGCCGGGG
>NZ_JBIVVI010001189.1:0-2755 GCF_044757675.1 Kitasatospora sp. NPDC091257 | reverse complement strand
CCCCTTCCAGCGCGGGACCGGTTCGCCCCTGAGGTCGCTCAGCCGCAGTCGCCGGCATCCGGCCAGGCGGTGCGCGGCGGGGAGGACGGCCAGTCGCGGCTCGACCACCAGCGTCTGGGAATCCAGCCCTCGACCGTCGAACGGGCTGCGCAGCAGCGCTACGTCGGCACGGCCGTCCCGCAGCATGGCGATCGGCTCCCCGCTGCCGCCGACGACGACTTCAGGCGGCGGCAGCTGCGAACCCGTGTCCCGGTAGGCGGCGAGGATCTCCCGCAGCAGCCCGCCATCGCCTCCCGGTTTGACCGCCACGACGAGCCGGGGTGCCGGCTGACCGGCCCGGCGTGCCCGCCGGGCCGCCGCGTGCACCGCGTCGACCGCGATCCGGGCCTGGTCGAGCAGCACACGACCGGCGTCGGTCAGCCTCACCTGCCGGGTGGTGCGCTCCAGCAGGCGCACCCCGAGCCGGGACTCCACCTGAGCGATCGCCTTCGACAGCGGAGGCTGCGCCATCCCCAGGCGTTGCGCGGCCCGGCTGAAGTTCAGTTCCTCGGCGACCGCGATGAAGTACCTCAGCTCCCGCACTTCCAGCTCACTCATATCCGTGGACTATAGATCCACACTCTTCCGGTCTTTCCCTGCCGCCCATGGGTGCGGGGAGGCTGGGTGCCATGACGACTTCGCAGAAGACCGCTCTGATCACCGGCGCGAACAAGGGCATCGGCAAGGAAACGGCGCGCAGGCTCGCAGCCCTCGGCATCACCGTGCTGATCGGCGCCCGCAACGCCGAGCGCGGCGAGGCGGCGGCCGAGGAGCTGCGCGCCGACGGCGCCGACGTACGGTTCGTACCACTGGACGTCACCGACGAGATCTCGGTCCGGGCCGCCGCCCAGCACATCGACGCCACGTTCGGCCGCCTCGACATCCTCGTCAACAACGCCGCGATCGCCACCGCACCCCAGAAGCCGAGCGAAACCCCCACCGCCACCGTCCGGCAGGTCTACGAGACCAACGTGTTCGGCGTCATCGCGGTGACCCACGCCATGCTCCCCCTGCTACGCCGCTCCGCCGCCGCACGCATCGTCAACATGTCCAGCGAACTCGGCTCCCTCACCCACCTGGCCGACCCGGGCAGCCCGTGGTCCGCCTACTTCTCGATCCTCCTCCCCTACTGCACCTCGAAGAGCGCGCTGAACGCGATCACCGTGCTCTACGCCAATGAACTGCGCGCCGAAGGGATCCTGGTCAACGCGGTGAGTCCCGGCTACTGCGCGACCGACCTCAACCGCCACTCCGGCATACGCACGGCGGAGGAGGGCGCGGCCATCGCGGTCGACCTGGCGACGGCGGGCGAGGACGGCCCGACGGGCGCCTTCTGGGCCGAGGACGGCCCGATCCCCTGGTGAGACCAGGCCGCGCCGACCCCGTTCCGAAGATCTGAAATTTTTATTGCGCAATTTTTCTTTCGGACTTACTGTCGACGCATGCCCGAGAAGCCCCGGCCCGACCGGATCACCGACCTGTCCCGCCTGAAGGCGTTCACCAACCCGCTGCGGATGCAGCTCTACCGTCTGCTCTACGCCTCCGGCAGCGCGACCGCCTCCCAGCTCGCCGAGCAGGTCGACCAGGCTCCGTCCCTGGTCAGCTACCACCTGCGCAAGCTCGCCGAGCAGGGCTTCGTCACCGCGGCGAGCGCCCGGAGCGCCGACGGCCGGGAGCGGTGGTGGGAGGTCGCCTCCGAGGAGGGCTGGGGCTTCCGCGAGTCCGACCTCGCCGGCACGCCCGAGGGCGCGGCCGTCGTCGACGCGGTGACCAAGGGCCTGGTCGACTCCCGCTCCGCCCAGTACCGCGCCTACCTCGACCGGAGTGCCGCCTGGGGCAAGGAGTGGACCGACGCGGCCTTCACCTCCGAGTGGCTGCTCGACCTCACCGCCGCCGAACTCACCGAGATGAACCAGGAGTTGCAGGCCCTCGCCCGGCGCTGGCGGGAGCGCGGCAAGGCCGCCGGGGCGGCCGGCGACACCGCGGGCCGCGAGCACGTGTCCGTCCACCTGTACGGGTTCCCCTTCCGCCCCTGACACCGGCCCCGCCGTGTCCCAGTCCTCCGGAGTCCCCGATGGTCCTCGCTGAACCGCCCCTCTCCCGCCGGATCGCCGCACCGCCCGCCCACCGCGACGGCAACGTGCTGCGCTGGCTCGCGGCGTACACCGCCTCCCTGATCGGCGACAGCGTCTACTTCGCGGCCCTCGCCTGGTCCGCCCAGCGCTCCGCCGGCCCCACCGAGATCGGCCTGGTCATGGCCGCGGGCGCCGCCCCGCGCGCCCTGCTCATGCTCGGCGGCGGCGTCCTGGCCGACCGGCTCGACCCGCGCCGGGTGGTGCTGGGCAGCGACGCCGTGCGCTGTCTGCTCATCCTCGCGGTGGCCGCCGGCATCGCCCTGACCGCGCCCGCGCTCTGGCTGCTGGTCGCGGTGGCGCTCGTCTTCGGCGCCGTGGACGCCCTGTTCGTCCCCGCCGTCGGCGCCCTCCCGCCCCGGATCACCGGCCCCGACCAGCTGGCCCGGGTCACCGGCCTGCGCTCGCTGTCGATGCGCCTCGCCCAGATCGCCGGACCGCCGCTCGGCGGCCTGGCCATGGGTCTGGGCGGCCCGGCCGCCGCCTTCGCCGTCGCCGGGCTGCTCTTCGCGCTCTCCCTGCCGCTCCTGCTCTCCGTCCGGATCAGTCCGCTCGAAGCCCCTCCGGGTGACACCCCGTCCGGG
>NZ_JBIVVI010001188.1:0-2757 GCF_044757675.1 Kitasatospora sp. NPDC091257 | reverse complement strand
GGCGTCCGTGCGGCTCGCAGTTTGGCCCACTGCTCCGGGGGGAGCGGGGAGGTCAAGCGTTGTGACGGGAGGCCGTCCGTGTGCACGTGGATCTGCCGGCCGACCAGTTGGAGGGTGACCGTGCGGCCCACGAAGCGGGGGTGGACGCGGACTCGAAGTCTGTTCAGGCTCACGTTGCCGGCCGACGAAACGGTCCGGCGCACGCTCTTGCACGTTGCCGTAACGGTGCCGGACCTTTGAGTGAACCGCTGGGGGCGCCTGTCGGACGGGAGGCGGCCGATGTGAAGGCCAGGGGTCAGGAAGCCGGGGGCGGTGACGGCAGTCTCGGCATGGCGTGTCCGTCGGGCGCGTTCGGCGAGCAGCACGTGGTCTTCCCGAAAGAGAAGCGTCCGGCTGCGGTTCAACCGGGCCAGCGGCCTGAGATGCCCACGGTGCACCCACTGGTGAACGCAGTTCGGCGTCACGCCGAGCAGTTGGGCCGCTTCGACCGCGGTGAGCAGTCGCTGCCGTGGATCGGAGGGGTAGGCCATTGTTACTCCTTGTGGAATCAGACAGTCGGCCGGCTATCGAGCAGGAACAGGTGTGCCGGCCAAGCACCGCGGCAGTAGCGGCACTCCACGAGATACTCGTCTTCGCGATACGTCAGGGCGCGCAGGTCGCAGGCAGGGCAACACCCGGGCAACGAGGTGATGACGGGCTCGTTGCCAAGCACCCGCCGGGCCCGCGCAGTCGCCACCAGAACGGCGGCGGCATGGCCGCCCAGTTTCGCCGTAGCGGCGGCCTCAGGCAGCTCACGGGTCAGCGCTACGCAAGCCCGCTGCAACAGCCATCCGGCTCGGGCAGGCTGTCGCGAGCGCGTCTGCGGCACAGCCAAGGCGGACCACGTCTGGACCGCGGACGACAGCTCGTGCGCCCGCATAAGCACCAACTCGCGTAGCGGTGCTGTGGACGAGGGGCGCTTCGACTGACGCCGCACGGTTAGCACCATTGAACGAGCCGGAACAGTCAAAGCACAGTGCAGCTGCGCATAGATGCCCGGTGCTGAGTCCAGCGTTGTCTTCAGCCGGCGAAGACAGTACTCGCACGGCCCGCACCCCGAATCCGCTCCGCACACATGGCAGAGATTTTTTTGGTTTGTCACGCAGCACCACACGGCAGCAGAATCGCGGCAAGCGGTTCTTCCCAGAAAGCGCGTTGGCTGTGACCTTGCAAATCACTTGCGCTCCCAGCAGGAGAATGCCCTGCAGCATCTTGGTTTACCACAGTCCTTGAAGCAGGCGGAGAATCATCCCAGTCTGCCGAGTGCCCACGGTGCGAAGCCCCCAGGTCTCGGAACGTATGTCTACGACGGCCTTCGCAGTTATGGAGCAGACGAGTTCGGCATCTAGCAGCGATCTGTTTGATCATCAATTTCCTCCGGTCTCGCCAGCCGACCATGATAAATATGGTTGTTATTATATTCGGGCCCGACACCGCAGGTGGACCTTGGATGCTTGCAGGTCGTTCGCCGGGCAAACTTTTGGAGTACTCATTTAGCAGAAGAGGCCCCATCGAGCGACGTGGACACGGGAGGCCTTGCAATTCCTTTAATGTATTAAAACGAGGCCCCCATGGCAAGGTGGCGTTCAGCGCTCTCCACAACTGAAGATGCTTCGTACAAAGATAAACGGTCATATAAATCGCTTCGCCGACGAATGCGAGTCGAGTGCTGCGTCGAAGGCGACGGCCTTCGACCACGCGCGTCCGTCCTGGCCGGTTAATCGGTACTTTCTGGTCAGCATGGAAGCTCTGAACACTATCAGCCCCGCGTACTCCACCCGGCCAGGATTGGTGTGATTTCAGGTCGGCCAGGTAAGTCGGCCCAACGGCAAAGATGCCCGGCACGACTCCTGGCAGCCAGCGCCACAATGACGCTGCTATGGGCAGCAACACAAGACCGGGCCGCTAATGTACGGCTGCACTGGCCTGATCGACTCCCTGGAGATGGGAGCAGCCCTCGTGGTCGCCAGGAGTGGCAGGGACATCTTTCGCGTGGTCCGGCACTCAGGGCGATTGGTCGGTCAGCGGCGCGTCGAGTCCATCCGGACCTCTTACGGCGTGCGACACCAATTTGGACAATGATCGTGACACTGGAAGTAGTAGGTGTCAAAGCCATCGAGCGCGTGTCGAGGTCACTGCGCGGCATCGCGGACAGTGACGGCGCTGTGGATGTGACTGGCGAGCCGGCGGGGGCGCGGTGACGAGATGTGCTGGCCAGGGCGCGCGTGCACACGCGTCGGCGGCGTCCTCAGCCGAGTGATGTCATCGAACTTTGGATCTTGTCTTCGATGCCCAGTGCTCGCGGACGCGAGCTCTCGGGCACGTCTGTCGTCAGGTCGGTGACCGCTCAGACGGCCAGGAGGCTGTCATGTCCTTTCCATGGGGCCCAGAGTGAGACCCTGAACGGCGCCACCCCAGGCCTCGGAAGGCCGCAACGCCGGGTATCTCGACACGTACTTTGTCCGGCTCGATGGCTTTGACACCTACTACTTCCAGTGTCACGATCATTGTCCAAATTGGTGTCGCACGCCGTAAGAGACCCGGATGGGCTCGGCTTCGCACTCGGCAACGATCCGCAGCTTGTACTCGGGGCTGAACGTGCGGCGCCGCTCTGGGAGGTGACTCCTAAGGCGTGTCTGACAAATGATCATCTGGTTGGTTCGCGGAGCCAGAGGATTAGGGAGGCCAGGACGACTCCGGCGCGGTAGCGGTCGGCGA
>NZ_JBIVVI010001187.1:0-2761 GCF_044757675.1 Kitasatospora sp. NPDC091257 | reverse complement strand
CCTCCTTCGTTCCCCGTACCTCCCTCGAAGGGCTGCTGGCTGTGACCATCACCTCGTACAACCCCGCCGACCCCGCCGACCTCGTGGTCGCCGTCGAGGAGCCCGGCGCCGAGGCCGTGCGGGCCGCCGTCGGGCGGGCCCGGGCGGCGCAGGGCGACTGGCTCGCCGCCGGAGCGGGCGCCCGGTCGGCGGCGCTCGGCCGGATCGCGGACGCCGTGGAGGCGCACGCCCACGAGCTGGCCGCGCTGATCGTGCGCGAGGTCGGCAAGCCGCTGGCCGAGGCGCTCGGCGAGGTCGCCCGCACGGCGGCGATCTGGCGCTACTACGCGCAGGCGCCGTACGCGCCCTCCGGGGCGGTGCACGAGACCGCCGCCGGCCCCGGGCTGCTGCTCACCCGGCGCCGCCCCTACGGGGTCGCCGGGC
Organism: Kitasatospora sp. NPDC091257; assembly: GCF_044757675.1. NCBI lineage: Bacteria > Bacillati > Actinomycetota > Actinomycetes > Kitasatosporales > Streptomycetaceae > Kitasatospora > Kitasatospora sp. NPDC091257. The sequence goes on along the minus strand of NZ_JBIVVI010001187.1, from coordinate 2,338 downwards.
TGATCGCGCCGTGGAACTTCCCGCTGGCGATCCCGACCTGGAAGGCCGCGCCGGCCCTCGCCGTCGGCAACGCGGTGGTGCTGAAGCCGGCGCCCGAGGCGACGGCCTGCGCGCTGCGGCTGGCCGAGCTGGCCGGGCTGCCCGAGGACGTGTTCACGGTGCTGCCCGGCGGGGCCGAGGAGGGCGCGGCGCTGGTGGAGACCGCGGACGTGATCTCCTTCACCGGCTCGACCGGCGTCGGCCGGGCCGTGGTGCGGGCCGCGACCGAGCGCGGGGTGCCGGTGCAGGCCGAACTCGGCGGGCTGAACGCCGCGCTGGTGCTGCCGGACGCCGACATCGCGCAGGCCGCCGGGCACATCGCCGCGGCCGTCGCCGGGTACGCGGGGCAGAAGTGCACCGCCACCAGCCGGGTGATCGCGGTCGGCGCCGCCCACGAGCCGCTGCGCGAGGCGCTGGTCAAGGCGCTGGCGGCGGTCGACGACGCGGTCTGCGGGCCGGTGATCAACGCCGCCGCCCGGGAGCGGCTGACCGGCGCCGTCTCCTCGGCCGTCGAGGCCGGGGCGAGCGTGCTCACCGGCGGCCGGGTGCCCGAGCGGGCCGGCTGGTACGTCGAGCCGACCCTGCTCGCCGACGTGCCGGCCGAACACCCGCTGGCCCGCGAGGAGTTCTTCGGCCCGATCGCCGTGCTGCACGCCGCGGCCGACCTGGACGAGGCCATCGCGCTCGCCAACGACACCCCGCACAGCCTCTCCACCTCGGTGCACACCCGCAGCCTGGACGTGGCGCTGGCCGCCGCCGACCGGCTGGACGCCGGCATGATCCGGGTCAACGCCCCGTCCAGCGGCGTCGACTTCCACCTGCCCTTCGGCGGAGCCAAGGGCGCCAGCCACGGCGAGCGCGAGCAGGGCCAGGCGGCCCTGGACTTCTACACCGTCAGCCGGACCGTCAGCGTGCTGCCGGGAGGTGGCGCCTGATGTTCGTCCGCACCGTCGACTACCACACGGCCGGCGAGCCGTTCCGGATCGTGCTGGACGGCGTGCCGCCGATCCCCGGCGACACCGTCGCCGAACGCCGGGCCATCGCGCTCGGCGCGGGCGGCAGTGCGACCGCGCCCCGGCCCAGCGCGCTGGACGACGTCCGGCAGCTGCTCGTCCAGGAGCCGCGCGGCCACGCCGGGATGTACGGCGGCTTCCTGGTGCCGCCGGACGACGACGAGGCGCACCTGGGCGTGCTGTTCTGGCACAAGGACGGCTACTCCACCGCCTGCGGGCACGGCACCATCGCGCTCGGCGCCTGGGCCGTGGACTCCGGCCTGGTGCCCGCCCCCGCGGACGGCGTGGCACGGGTGCGGATCGACGTGCCGTCCGGCCGGGTCACCGCCCTGGTGCACCGGGCCGGCGGACACACCACCGGGGTGACCTTCCGCAACGTGCCCAGCCGGGTGACCGCGCTGAAGCTGCCGGTGGAGACCTCGCTCGGCACCGTGGAGGTCGCCGTGGCGCACTCCGGCGCCTGCTACGCCTCGGTGTCCGCGGCCGCCCTCGGGCTCGCCGTGGAACCGGAGCGGCTGCCCGAACTCACCGCCGTGGGGCGGGAGATCAGGGCCGCGCTGGCCGGCGCCGAGGTGGTCGCGCACCCGACGGACGCCCGGCTCTCGGGTGTGTACGGAGTGGTGCTGTACGACGAACTCCCCTCGGTGGACGGGGTGCTGAACCAGCGGAACGTCACCGTCTTCGCCGACGGCCAGATCGACCGCTCGCCCTGCGGCTCCGGCACCTCCGCCCGGCTGGCGGTGCTCGCCGCCGAGGGGCGGCTGGCCCCCGGCGAGCCGCTGCGGCACGAGTCGATCATCGGGACGGTCTTCTCCGGCCGCTTCCTGCCGGGCGGCGACCCGCAGGGCGAGGGCGTGGTCACCGAGGTCGGCGGGGCGGCCTTCCGGACCGGCGAGCACGGCTTCGTCCTGGAGCCGGACGACGAGCTGGGAGCGGGGTTCCTGCTGTGAGCCGGACATCCGAGAGCCGGGCCGCCGAGAACCGGACCGCTGTGGTTCCGAGCGACCCGAGCCCGACCGCACTGCCCGGTACGGCGGTTGTGCCGCTCCAGTACGCCGTGGCGGGCACCGGCGGAGTCGGGCCCGCCGGTGCGGTGGGGGCGATCGAGCGGGTGCTGCTGGACGGGTTCGACCCGGAGGCGGCACCCGCCCGATCCGCCGTACCGGTGCCCGCCGGGGAACTGCTGATGATGCCGGCCGCCGCCGGGCCGTACGCGGGCGTGAAGATCGCCGGTGTCGCGCCGGCCAACCCGGAGCGGGGGCTGCCCCGGATCACCGGCAGCTACC
>NZ_JBIVVI010001186.1:0-2764 GCF_044757675.1 Kitasatospora sp. NPDC091257 | reverse complement strand
GGCGGTGTTGCTCCGTGCCGGGCGCCCGGTCGGGGCGCCCGGCACGACGTCCGGGCAGGGGCGTCTCGGTCCCGTCAGGAAACGGTCCACTGCTGGTTGGCGCGGCCGGAGGCGCAGGTCCACTGGACGACCTGGGCGCCGTCGGCGCTCGAAGCGCCCGTGACGTCCAGGCACTTGCCGCTGTTCGCCGAGACCAGCTGGATGCGGGCCCCGGTGTCCGGGACGAGGGTCCACTGCTGGTTGGCCTTGCCTGCGGCACACGTCCACTGCACGACCTGGGCGCCGTCGGCGCTCGAAGCGCCCGTGACGTCCAGGCACTTGCCGCTGTTCGCCGAGACCAGCTGGACGCTGCCGGTCCCGGCGACCGGCACCAGCGTCCACTGCTGGTTGGCCTTGCCTGCGGCGCACGTCCACTGCACGGCCTCGGCGCCGTCGGCGCTCGAAGCGCCCGTGACGTCCAGGCACTTGCCGCTGTTGACGCTGGTCACGGTGTGGGTGGCCGGCGCGGCCAGCGGCGTGACGGTGGTGTTGGCGAAGTCGGCGTGCTGGAACCCGCCGACGCCCAGGCCGATCTGGCCGATGCCGTGCCCGGCGTCGGCGACGGAGGCGACCTGGGTGCGGTCGATCGACGCGGTGATGGTCTGGCCCTGGACGGCCAGCGCGAGGTTGTGCCAGGTTCCGGCCCCCGCGCCGGGGTAGCTGCCGCTCGCCAGCACGGTGTCGGCGCCGGAGCGGTCCTCGCTGAACAGGCTCCAGGCACCGGTGTCGTCGATCTTCAGATGGTAGCCGGAGCGGTCGTGGTCGACGTGGTCGATGCGGCCGAGCAGTTCGGCGGAGGTGCCGGCCTGTTCGAGGGCGACGTCCGAACTCGCCTGGTAGTGGGCCCAGGACGGGTCGCCCAGGAGGGTCAGCGGGGTGTAGTTCATGTCGTCGTGCCACGGGATCGGCGCCCGGCTGATGACCTGGCGCAGGCACACCGGGGTGGTCGCTCCGGACGGGCAGGGCGCGGTCTCGAAGGCGCCCGCCCAGTCGTGGAAGTAGCGGGCGGTGGCCCCTTCGCGGTAGCCGCCGAGGTCGGCCTGGTACGGCAGTGGCATCGCGGCGGGTGCAGGCGGCACGGCGGTGCCCTTGCCCTGTCCGGTGGTGGTCGTGACGGTGTAGACGTAACCGGGCTGCACGGTGAGCGAGTACGAGCCGCTCTTCGGGGTCACGTCCTGGGCGTGGACGAACCACTTCGACGGGTCGGTGGAGTTCATGTCGGTGGCCCAGACGTGCACCTGGCCGGTGGACAGGCCGCCGGCGACCTTGAAGGTCAGGGTCTGCGCGGCGGTGGCGTCGGTGGCCTCGATGACCGTGCTGTAGTCCCGGCCTGACTTGAGCGTGACGTAACTGCCGCTGTGCGGGTCGCCGTTGGCACCGGTCCCGGTCAGGTAGCCGCTGGACCCGTCCAGGTACTGCCAACCCGGCTTGGCGAACTGGGTGGTGTGCGCCATGACCCAGATGTCGCGGCCGACCGCGTAGTTGCCGGACCACGGCTGGTCGGCGGCCATCAGCCCGGCGCCCGCGTACGGCAGGTTCGAGGGCCAGGAGCTGACCAGCGCCCACTTGATGTCCGAGGTGATCCGGGCGTCGAGGTACTCGCGGTTGACGTTGCGGGCCAGCGCGGCCGGGTCGGCACCGTAGCTGTCGTTGTCGTCCTCGGAGGCCCACAGCCGCTTGCCCAGCCCGGTCGCGGTGTCGCTGCCCGGGCAGGCGGTGTAGACGGGGGTCGAGTGCCAGCAGGTGCCGTGCAGGCCGATGACGCCGACGGCCTTGGCGAAGGCGGGGTCGCCGGCCATGTCCGCGGCGATCGACCAGTGCTCGTCGTCGCTGTCGGACGCGACCAGGGTGGTGCCCTGGTGGCCGTGGCCGTCCAGGTCCGCGCGCAGCTTCTCGAACCAGGCCTTGTCGTAGCCGCGCTCGTTCCAGCCGCCGAGGTAGCCGACGTTCAGTCCGTGCTGCCGGGCGCAACCGAGCCAGGACTCCAGGTAATCGATGTTGTCCTGGGACCAGACGCCGCCGTTCAGCCAGCCCGGCGCGGCCCATTCCAGGCCGTAGAAGGTGATCCCGGGGTTGCGGGCCTTGGCCTGCTCCATGAGCCACCACTCGTACCCGCGGTCGCAGTCGACCTCGGTGGGGGTGCGCATGTGGGACGGTTCGGGGCCGTCCGAGGAGTTGGCGTCACCGCCGATCTCGACCTTCAGCATCTGCAGTGAGGCGCCGTAACCGGGCTTGAACAGGTAGTCCAGCACCTGGCTGCGCTGGGGCTCGGGGTAGTCGACCAGCAGACGCGAGGTGGCGCCGCCGCCGCTGATCGCGCCGAGCCCGTCGTACGCCCGCCCCGGCGAACGGCCGTCCAGTGTCACGGACTTCGTCGTGGGAGCCGGCGCGGCCACCGCGGCCGGCGCGGCCAGGGCGGCGGCGACGCCGAGTGCGAGCGCCGCCAGGGCGGTGACGCCCCGGCGGAGCGGGTGGGGTGGTTCGGTCATCGACTACTCCTGTCCTCGGGCTGGGTCGGCCGGAGCGGGGCCCACCAGGACTCGGCCCGGCCGGGGCGGCCGGGACTGGCGGGTGCATGCCGACATGCCGGGGAGGACAGTAGACCCAACATTCAACAGTAATCAACAACTTCAGATGAAATACAACGCGATCGGCCGGCCGCCACCAGGAGGCAGCGGCCGAGCCGGCTTGCCACAGGGGCACAGCACCACCCCTCAGGCATGCC
>NZ_JBIVVI010001185.1:0-2765 GCF_044757675.1 Kitasatospora sp. NPDC091257 | reverse complement strand
GGCATGAACACCGGCATCCAGGACGCGCACAACCTGAGCTGGAAGCTGACCGCCGTGCTGCGCCGGGCGACGCCTCCGGCCAGGGCCTCGCCGAGCAGTTGGAAGGCCACCGCCGCGTAGAGGACGGCCAGGCCGGGGGCGAGTGCGGGCAGGGGGTCGGCGTAGATGCGGTCGAGTCCCTGGTTGAGCAGCTGACCCCAGTCGTAGCCGGGCGGTTGGACGCCCAGGCCGAGGAAGCTCAGCCCGGCGAGCGCGACGAGGGCGGTGCCCGCGGCCGTGGTGGTGCTCAGCAGCAGCGGCTCGGCGATGTTGGGCAGGACGTGCCGCCACAGCAGCCGGTGCCGGCGCAGGCCGAGGACCCGGGCCGCGGCCAGGTGGTCGGTGCCCGCGACGGCGGCGGCGAGGGTCTGGGCGAGTCGGGCGAAGCCGGGCACCGCCGCGACGGCGAGGGCGAGCGTCGCCCCGCCGGCGCCCGCGCCGAACACGACCGCGAGGAACATCGCGACCAGCAGCGCGGGGAAGGCGAGCAGCAGATTGATCAGCGCGGCGAGCAGTCGGCGGGCACGACGGCCGACCACGGCGGTGGCCGCGCCGAGGAGGACGCCCATGGTCGCGCCGAGCAGGACCGCTGCCAGCGCGAGCAGCAGGGAGGGCCGGGTGGCCGTCAGGACGCGGGCGAGCACGTCCCGCCCGAGGTTGTCGGTGCCGAAGGGGTGTGCCGCGGAGGGGCCGTGCAGCACCGCGGACGGATCGGGGAGCTCGGCCGCCGCTCCCCAGAGGAGCGGGCCGGCCAGCGCGAGCACGACCAGCGAGGTCAGCATGATCGCCGGGAGCCAGGCCATCGGTGAGCGGAGGTACCGGGTGGGAAGGGGCATCTCAGCTCTCCCGGATCGTCGAACGAGGGTCCAGCACCGCCAGCAGCACATCGACCAGGAGGCCGGAGAGCAGCACGGCGGAGCCCAGGATCAGCACCATCGCCTGGACCACCGGGTAGTCCTGGGAGACCACGGACTGGGCCATCGCCGAGCCGATGCCGGGCCAGGCGAACACCTTCTCGACCAGCACCGTGCCGGCGATCATGGCGGGCAGCAGGCTCCCGGCGACGGTGAGCGCGGCGGTCGCCATGTTCGGCGCCGCGTGCCGCAGGTAGCGGCGGGCGGGGGACAGCCGTTTGCTCCGGGCCGTGCGCAGGTAGTCCTCGCCCAGCACCTTCAGCGCCTCCACCCGGACGATGCGCACCAGGACGGCCGTGGGTGCGAGGGAGAGCGCGAGAACCGGCAGCACGAAGGACTCGGCGCCCGCCGCGCCCGCCACCGGGAGCAGTTGGAGGCCGACGCCCAGGAGCGCAGTGAGTCCGGCGGCCAGGACGAAGTCCGGCACTCCGGCCAGCCCGGCGGTCACTGCCGTGAACGCCAGTTCGCTGCGGGGGTGGCGGCCGTCGCGGGTGCGGACGGCGGCGAGCAGTCCGCCGGGCAGGGCGACGGCGAGGGTGACGAGGAAGGCCAGACCGGCGATCTCCAGGGTGGCCGGCAGCCGGGTGCGGACCAGCTCCGCGACCGGTGTCCCGGTGACCAGCGAGGTGCCGAGATCGCCGTGCACGAGGCTGCCCAGGTAGTGCCGGAACTGGGCCGGGAACGGCGCGTCGAGCCCGAGTCGGTGTCGGCGTGCGGCGACCAGGGCGGGGGCGGCGTCGACTCCGAGGGCGGCGCGGACCGGGTCGCCGGGGACGAGGCGGATCATCGCGAACGACGCGGTGAGCACGACCCCGAGGGAGAGGAGCAGCCGGGCGGTGCGGCGGCCGAGGAAGGCCGCCCAGGGGCGCCGGAGCAGGTGGGGCAAGGACACGGAGGCCACCGATCACTGGTGGAGGCGGATGCTGGTGGGGACGAGTTGGCCGCCGAAGGTGGTGGCGAAGGTGGTGCTCCGGCCGTACACGGTGCTCCGGCCGTCCGCGATCGGCAGGGCGTCCGCCGCGCGGAACAGCGCGGCGGCGGCCCGGTTCCAGGTGCCGCAGCCTTCGGTGTCCTGCTCCCGGAGGGCCTGGGCGACCAGGGTGTCGTACTCGGGGTTGGTGACGCCCGCGAAGTTGAGGCCCTGGGCGGGGGTGGGGCCGGAGAAGAACGGGATGAAGCCGACCGGCAGGGCGAAGCCCGGCGAGGTGCCGACCACCACGTCGAAGTCGCCGGTCCGGTACATGGCGTTGACGAGCGCGGGCAGGCTCTCGGTGACCAGCTTGACGTCGGCGCCGAGTGCCGTCCAGGTCCGGGCCATCAGCTCGGCGGCGGGCGGCAGGGTCGGTCCGAGGTCCGGGCTGGTGATCAGGCGCAGCCGCAGCGGTCGGCCGTCCTTGGCCAACCGGCCGTCCGGGCCGCGGGTCCAGCCGGCGGCCCGCAGCGCTTCGACGGCGTCCTGGGTGGGCAGGTTGGCGGTGGCGAGGTCGGCGTGGCAGACGGCGCCCTCGGCGCCGAAGTCGCCGGCCGGGCGGCCGGTGCCGCCGACGGCGACGTTGGCGAGCCCCTGGCGGTCGAGCGCGGACACCAGGGCCCGGCGCAGCGCGGGGTCGGCCAGGGGGCGGCCGGGGCGCTGGTTGAAGAAGGTCATCCCGACGACGGTCGGCACGTCGGTGGCGGACAGGCCGTGGCCGGTGAGCCGGGCGCGGTCCGGCCCGTTCACGTCCGCGATGTCGACGCCCCCGGTGAGCAGCAGGTTGAAGAAGGTCATCCCGACGACGGTCGGCACGTCGGTGGCGGACAGGCCGTGGCCGG
>NZ_JBIVVI010001184.1:0-2767 GCF_044757675.1 Kitasatospora sp. NPDC091257 | reverse complement strand
TCCGGGTCCAGCGGCAGATACGCCGCCCCCGCCTTCCCGATCGCCACCAGCGACACCACCAGCTCAACCGAGCGCGGCAGACACACCGCCACCAGACGCTCCGGCCCAACGCCAGCCTCGACCAGCAGGTGCGCCAAGCGGTTCGCCCGCTCGTTCAACTCCGCATACGACACGACCTCACGCGCCGCACCACTACCGAACACCACAGCCGTGGCGTCCGGCGTCCGCGCCACCTGCGCCTCGAACAGCCCCGGCAACGTCCCCCCCGGCACCTCACGCACGGTGTCGTTCCACCCGCGCAGCACCAACTCCCGCTGCCCGTCGTCAAGCACCGAGACCTGGTCGAGCTTCAGGTCCGGCTCGTGCTCCAGTCCGTCGGCGAGCCGCTCCACCAGAGCCTCGAACAGGCCGCAGACCACGTCCGAGTCCATCGGAGCGCACGCCTGCACCGTGAGCCGGAACCCGACACCGGTGTCGTCCACCGACACCGTCAACGGGTAGTTCGTCCGCTCCTGCCCGAACAGCGGGGTGACGCCGGCGAGGACGGTCTGATGGGTGTCGGCCGTCCGGCTGTGGCGGTAGTTGAGGAGCGAGGTGAACAGCGGGCTCTGCGCCGGGACGCCGGTCGCCTGCTGGGCGAGGGTCAGCGGGGCGTGCTCGTGCCGCAGCAGCTCACCCAGCTGCTGCTGGGTCACCTTCAGCCCCGCCAGCAGCGACTGGGTCGCGTCGATGCGGATCGGCAGGGTGTTGATGTACAGACCCGGGGTCCGGCTCGCCGTGTCCCCGGCGTCCATCCGGCCGAACAGCACGGTGCCGAACACCGGATGCGTCTGGCCGGTCGTCGCCGCCGCGACCCGCGCCCACGCCAGGTGGAAGAACGCCGCCGCACTCACACCGTACCGACGAGCCAACTCACGCACCCGGTCGGCCAGTTCACCCGAAAGATCGACCACGGCCTCCCCGGTCTCGCTGCCGTCGCCGTGCGTGTCCAACACGCCGTACGGCGCCGTTGGCTCCTCCACCTCCCCGAGCGCCCGCTCGAAGAACGCACGGTGCTGCTCGGCGGTGACCGCCATTCGCGCGTGCGCCACGAAGTCGCGGTACGGCGCCGGCTCCGGCAGGCGCTCGACGTCCTGCTCCAGGTGCGCCCGCACCTCGTCGAAGAGGATCTCCAGCGCCTGGTGGTCCCGGATCAGGTGGTGGCTCTGCAGGGCCATCAGCCAGCGGTCCCGGCCCGGATCGGCCGCGACGACGAGCCGCATCATCGGGGCACGGCGGATGTCCATCGAGGGCGGGCACGCCGCCAGCAGCCGGGCCACCGCGTCCTCGCCCTGGTCCCCGGTGAGGGCGATCTCCTCGACCGCCACCGGGGCCTGCCGCAGGACGACCTGGAGCGGCTGGGGCAGGTTCTCCCACAGCACGGCCGTCCGCAGGATGTCGTGCCGGTCGACGACGTGCTGGAGCGCGGCGACGAAGTCGTCCATGCGCCCGCGCGAATCGAAGCCCAGAACGACCGGAACGATGTAGACATCACGCCCCTGGTCCGCGTCCAGCAGGTGGTGGAAGAAGATCCCCTCCTGCAGCGGCGCCAGCGGGTAGACGTCCGCGACGTTCGCCGCACCACCGGGGACCTGCTCCACCAGGCGGTCGAGGTCCGCCTGGCTCAGCTCGGCCAGCGTGACCATGTCCGGGGTGAGGACGGTCGCGTCGCTCGGGATCCGGTTCTCCGGCACCACGAAGGCCTGACCCGCGTCCACGGCCGCCAGCCCGGCCGCCGTCGGGGCCTGGAACAGCGCCTTCACCGACACCGGCAGACCGCTCGCCCGCAGCCGCTCCACCAGCGTCACCGCCAGCAGGGAGTGGCCACCCAGCTCGAAGAAGTTGTCGTCGATGCCGACCTGGGGCAGGCCCAGGACCTCGGCGAACACCTCGCTGAGCAGCTGCTCGTCGGCCGTGCGCGGCGCCCGGTAGGACGACTCCAGCAGCTCCGTCCGGTCCGGCACCGGGAGTGCCCGGCGGTCCAACTTGCCGTTGACCGTCAGCGGGAGCGTGTCCAGCACCATGATCGCGGACGGGACCATGTACTCGGGCAGGACGGCGCCCAGCCCGGCCCGGATCTCGGTGGTGTCGATCTCCGCACCGGCGGCGGGCACCACGTAGGCGGCAATGCGCTTGTCACCGGGGACGTCCTCGCGGACGATCACGGCTGCCTGGGCGACACCCGGCTGACCGAGCAGGCCGGCTTCGATCTCGCCCAGCTCGATGCGGTAACCGCGCACCTTCACCTGGTCGTCGGTACGACCCAGGTAGTCGATCGTGCCGTCCTCGCGCCAGCGGGCGAGGTCACCCGTGCGGTACATCCGCTCCCCGGCCGAACCGAACGGACAGGCGACGAAGCGCTCCGCCGTCAGCCCCGGACGGTTCAGGTACCCGCGTGCCAGCTGCACACCGGCGATGTACAGCTCGCCCGCCACACCGGCCGGCACCGGACGCAGGGCGGCGTCCAGCACGTAGGCCCGGGTGTTGCCGACCGGGCCGCCGATCGGCACGGTCGCCGTCCCCGGCAGGCACTCCCAGGCGGTGACCTCGATGGACACCTCGGTGGGGCCGTAGAGGTTGTGCAGCGGGATGCCCATGTCGCGCAGGAACGCGTCCCGCAGCTCCGGCGACAGCGCCTCACCGCTGGCGAACACCGCCCGCAGAGACGTGCAGGTCCGAGCGGCCGGCTCCAGCAGGAACACCTGCATCATCGACGGGATGAAGTGCG
>NZ_JBIVVI010001183.1:0-2768 GCF_044757675.1 Kitasatospora sp. NPDC091257 | reverse complement strand
CGCCGGGCCGCCTCCCCCACCCCACGGAGCCCACCCGCACCCCGGACCGCTTACCGTGCCGGTATGCATACCGACGAAAGCCCGTGGGACGTCCTGCTGATCGGCGGCGCGTCCGGCATCGGCAAGAGCCGCGCCGCCGCCCGCCTGTCCGCCCGGCACGGCGCGTTCGTGGTCGAGTTCGACGACGTCGTTGCCGCCCTCCAGGCCGCCACGACCCCCGCCGGCCACCCCGGCCTGCACCACTTCGCCACCGTGCCCGACCCCGACGCACTGCCCGCCGACCGCGTCCTGGAGCTCCAGATCGCCACCGCCCGCGCCCTGGACGACGCGCTGCTGGGCGTCGTGCGCAACCGGCTCACCGTGGACGTGCCCGCGATCGTGGAGGGCGACTACCTCACCCCGGCCGCCGCCGCCCGCGCCGCCGCCGAGGCCGCCGGGCAGGGCCGGCGCGTGCGCGCGGTCTTCCTGCACGAGGACGACCCGCGGCGCATCGGCGCCAACTACGCCGACCGCGAGCCCGGTTCGGGCCCGCAGCCCGAGCGCGCCGCCGTCAGCGCCCGCTACAGCACCTGGCTCGCCGACCAGGCCCGCGCCCACGCGCTGCCCGTGGTCGACTGCCGCCCGTACGCCACCCTGCCCGAGCGCCTGGCCGCCGCCCTGGCGTGACAGCGGCCGGGGCGGGCGTCCGGCGGGCCCGGTCAGCCCTCCTCGATGTCCGAGATCAGCCTGGTACTCAGGTCGCTCTGCACCGCCAGCCGGGTGTGCCCGGCGTCGGGGCCGGTGCCCCAGGTCAGGGTGACGGTGGTGAACAGGTGCCCGGCGCCCGAGTCGTGGTGGCGCACCTCCCAGCGGGTGGGCACGTCCTGGGCGCGCAGCACGCCGTCGGCGTGGTTGGCCTCCTCCCAGGCCGCCAGCCGCTGACGGAAGTCCTCGGTGAGGTAGTGGGAGCGCAGTTGGTCGCCCAGGTCGTCGGTGCCGTCGGAGACGGCGTCGACGTAGGCGCCGTAGAAGTCGGCCACCCGGTCCACCGCGGAGTCCGGGCTGCCGCTGCGGACCGCGGAGCCCGCGGCGGTGTCGGTGTCGGTCATGACATCCCCATCCGTCAGGGCCGGGGGCGGCGCGCTCCCGCCCCGGCCGGTCGGTCGGTCGGTCGGTCCGACCTGTACGGCCCAACGAGCCGGCCCACCGGAGGTTGCGCCCCGGTCCGCCTCCCCCACCGGCCGGTTGGCCCACCCGGCCCGTCGGCCCGTCGGCCCGCCCGGCCGGGGGCGGCGTTCGGGTCATCCCGGCGCCCGGCGCCCGTCGTCGTACGCGGCGCGCGCCGCGAGCACCTGCGGCATGTGGGACTCGGCCCAGGCCTTGATCTGCCGCATGAGCGGCAGCAGGTCGCGCCCGAGCGCGGTGAGCGCGTAGTCGACGCGGGCCGGCACCCCGGCGGTGACGGTGCGCACGACCAGGCCGTCGCGTTCCAGGGCGCGCAGGGTCTGGGTGAGCATCTTCTCGCTCACCCCGGCCAGGCGCCGGCGCAGGCCGCTGTAGCGCAGCGGTCCGTCGGCGAGGGCGTTGACGACGAGGCTGGCCCACTTGTCGCCGATCCGGTCGAGGAGTTGGCGGGCCGGGCACTCGGCGAGGTAGGCGTCGTAGTCGGCGGCCTCGGCGGCGCGGCGCTGGGCGGCGGTCGTGGTGGGCACCGGCCCACTCTCCTTTCCGTACGGTACGCACCTTCGGGTGCGTCCTTCCCCATGGAGAGTAACTCTCCTTAGGTTGGGTGGAGTTGCCGATGCGTGAGCCGATGGCGCGAGCCGAGGCGTGAGGGGTGTGGGTGCGATGCGTGCCGTGGTGGTGCGGGAGTTCGGTGGTCCCGAGGTGCTGGAGCTGGTGGAGGTGGCGCTGCCGCAGCCGGGCCGCGGGCAGGTGCGGGTGCGGGTGGCGGCGGCCGGGGTCAACCCGGTGGACGCGGTCACCCGTTCCGGGGTGCTCGCCGGGGCCGGGCTGATGGCGCCCCGGGCGGTGACCGGCATCGGCTGGGACGTGGCCGGGACGGTGGACGCCGTCGGCCCCGGCGTGACGCGATTCGCCCTCGGGCAGCCGGTGGTGGGCCTGCGCGACCGCCTGGACACCGACCTCGGCACCTACGCCGACCAGGTCGTCCTGGACGCGGACACCCTGGCGCCCGCCCCGGCGGGCGCCACCCTCGCGCAGGCCGCGACGCTGCCACTGAACGGCCTCACCGCGCTGCAGGCCCTGGACCTGCTCGACCTTCCGGCCGGCTCCACCGTCCTGGTCACCGGCGCCGCGGGCGCGGTCGGCGGCTTCGCCGTCGAACTGGCCGTCCTGCGCGGCCTGCGGGTGGTCGCACTGGCCGGGGAGGGCGACGAGCGGCTGGTGCGCGGGCTGGGCGCCGAGTGGTTCGTGCCGCGCACGGCGCCCGATGCGGCCGCCGCCGTACGGGAGTCGGTGCCCGGCGGGGTCGACGGCGCGATCGACGCCGCCCTGCTGGGCGTGCGGGCGCTGGGCGCGGTGCGCGGTCGCGGCGCCTTCGTCGCGGTCGCGGCCGGCAGCGCCCCGGCGGCCCTGCGCGGCATCCGGGTCGCCAACGTGTGGATCACCGCCGACGGCCCCGCCCTCGCCCGCCTCTGCGCCCTCGCCGCCGACGGCCGCCTCACCCTGCGGGTCGCCGACACCCTCCCCCTCGCCCGCGCCGCCCACGCCCACCGCCGCCTGGAGGCGGGCCACCTGCGCGGCCGCCTGGTCCTCACCCCCTGACC
>NZ_JBIVVI010001182.1:0-2769 GCF_044757675.1 Kitasatospora sp. NPDC091257 | reverse complement strand
GGGGCCAGCCGATTTTTGACCCCTCAGGGTCGGGCCGGTAACCTGGACGCTTGATGTGCGTATTGGCTCGCTCTTTCTCACGTGAGAGGTCGGTACGCCGGAGACATCAGGTCGTCGACCAGCGGTCCCCCTTGAATTGCGTCCAAGGTTGGCCAGGCTGCTCTGCCGTCCGGGTGCTCCTGTCAGGACTCACTCACTGAAAAGCGAAGGCTACGACCGTGCGTACGTACAGCCCCAAGCCCGGCGACGTCCAGCGTCAGTGGCACGTCATCGACGCGACCGACGTCGTGCTCGGCCGCCTGGCCTCCCAGGCCGCCAACCTCCTCCGGGGCAAGCACAAGGCGATCTACGCGCCGCACGTTGACACTGGTGACTTCGTCATCATCATCAACGCCGACAAGGTGCACCTGTCCGGTAACAAGAAGACCCAGAAGCTGGCCTACCGCCACTCGGGCTTCCCGGGCGGTCTGCGCTCGGTGCGCTACGACGACCTGCTGGCGAACAACCCGGAGAAGGCCGTCGAGAAGGCCATCAAGGGCATGATCCCCAAGAACAGCCTGGGCCGCCAGATGCTCTCCAAGCTGAAGGTCTACTCGGGCGACCAGCACCCGCACGCTGCCCAGCAGCCGGTGCCGTTCGAGATCACCCAGGTCGCGCAGTAATTCGGCCACCAAGCCCCCCAACACTGAAAAGAGCTGAGGAACATCGTGGCCGAGACCACTGAAACCCTTGAGGTCGACTTCGACGAGGCCGTTGAGGCCGTCGAGGGCGAGTACACCTCCGAGGAGAGCTACACCTCCGAGTCCCTGGCCGGCCGCTTCGGCGAGGCCACCCCGGGCGCCGGCCTCGGCCGTCGCAAGGAGGCGATCGCCCGCGTGCGCATCGTCCCCGGCACCGGTCAGTGGAAGATCAACGGTCGCACCCTCGAGGGTTACTTCCCGAACAAGGTGCACCAGCAGACCGTGAACGAGCCCTTCAAGCTCCTTGAGCTGGACGGCCGTTACGACGTCATCGCCCGCATCAGCGGTGGTGGCACCTCCGGCCAGGCCTACGCGCTGCGCCTCGGCGTCGCCCGTGCCCTGAACGAGGCCGACGTGGACAACAACCGCGCCGCGCTGAAGAAGGCCGGCTTCCTGATGCGTGACGCCCGTGCCGTCGAGCGCAAGAAGGCCGGTCTGAAGAAGGCCCGCAAGGCGCCGCAGTACAGCAAGCGCTAATCGCCTCCCCGGGGGTGCGCTCCGCCCTGGCGGCGCACCCCCTGGTTGTGCGAAACCGTCGCCCCGGAGTACCTCGAGTACTCCGGGGCGACGTGTTCCCCGGCTACTGTGCGGCGGCCGGGATCTTCGGTTGGGTTCCGAGCAGTGGTGATGGAGGACGGGACAGTGGGACGACTCTTCGGTACGGACGGCGTGCGCGGGGTGGCCAACGAGGGCCTGACGGCGGAGCTCGCGCTCGGCCTGTCGGTCGCGGCGGCCCATGTGCTCGGCGAGGCCGGCGCCTTCGACGGCCACCGGCCGGTCGCGGTGGTCGGCCGTGACCCGCGCGCCTCGGGCGAGTTCCTGGAGGCCGCCGTCATCGCCGGTCTGGCGAGCGCCGGCGTCGACGTCCTGCGGGTCGGCGTCCTGCCCACCCCGGCCGTGGCGTACCTCACCGGCGCGCTCGGCGCCGACTTCGGCGTGATGCTGTCCGCCAGCCACAACGCCATGCCGGACAACGGCATCAAGTTCCTCGCCCGCGGCGGCCACAAGCTGGACGACCGGATCGAGGACGCGATCGAGTCCCACTACCGCAAGCACACGCTCGGCGACGAGGACTGGAACCGTCCGACCGGCGCGGCCGTCGGCCGGGTGCGCGAGTACACCGAGGGCTTCGACAAGTACGTCGCCCACCTGATCGGCGTGCTGCCCAACCGCCTGGACGGCATCAAGGTCGTCATCGACGGCGCCCACGGCGCGGCCGCCTACGTCGCCCCCGAGGCCTTCGCCCGGGCCGGCGCCGAGGTGGTCCACACCCTGGGGGCCGAGCCCACCGGCCTCAACATCAACGACGGCGTCGGCTCCACCCACCTGGACCGGCTGCGGGTCGCGATGAAGGAGCACAAGGCCGACCTGGGCATCGCCCTGGACGGCGACGCCGACCGCTGCCTGGCCGCCGACGCCGAGGGCGCCGAGGTGGACGGCGACCAGATCATCGCGATCCTCGCGGTCGCCATGAAGGAGGCCGGCACCCTGCGCCGCAACACCGCGGTGGCCACCGTGATGTCCAACCTCGGCTTCAAGCTGGCGATGGAGCGCGAGGGCATCGAGCTCGTGGAGACCGCCGTCGGCGACCGCTACGTGCTGGAGGCGATGAAGGAGCACGGCTTCGCGCTGGGCGGCGAGCAGTCCGGCCACGTGATCCTGCTGGACCACGCCACCACCGGCGACGGCACCCTGACCGGCCTGATGCTGGGCGCCCGGCTGGCCGCCACCAAGCAGCCGCTGGCCGACCTGGCCACCGTGATGACCCGGCTGCCGCAGGTGCTGATCAACGTCAAGGGCGTCGACAAGTCCCGGGTGCGGACCAGCACCGAGCTGACCGCGGCGGTCGCCGCGGCCGAGGCCGAGCTGGGCTCCACCGGCCGGGTGCTGCTGCGCCCGTCGGGCACCGAGCCGTTGGTCCGGGTGATGGTCGAGGCCGCCGACCCGGCGCAGGCCGAGGCGGTCGGGCAGCGGCTGGCCGACGCGGTGCGCACCCACCTGGGCTGAGCCCCGGAGACGGCGAAGGGCC
>NZ_JBIVVI010001181.1:0-2769 GCF_044757675.1 Kitasatospora sp. NPDC091257 | reverse complement strand
GGGGGGCGGTGGGGGTGCCGGGGGCCCAGGGCGCGAGTTCGGCCGGGGCCACGTCGGTGCGGAACAGGAACTCGAAGAGCAGTCGGGCGGCGATCTGCGCGGTGCCGCCGGACGGGTCGTAGCGGGGCGCGATCTCGGCGATGTCGACGGCGCCGACGGGCAGCGCCCGCAGCTCCTCGTAGACGTCGAGGAGGTCGCCGATGCCGATGCCGCCCATGGTGACGTGCCCGGTGCCGGTCGCCGCGGCGCTGTCGAGCACGTCGATGTCGAGGGAGACGTAGACGGTGTCGCAGCGCGAGCCGAGGTCCTCGATCACCGGGCGCAGGGCCGCGGCGGCGCCGTCCCGGGTGATGGAGGAGCCGGGTACGACGTGGAAGCCGCTGTCGAGCAGGCCGCGGAACTGGTCGTACTTGGTGACGTCCCCGACGCCGACGAAGGCGATGTCCTCCGGGCGCATCCGCGGGATCTCGCTGATCCGGCGGGAGTTGGAGCCGTGGTACAGCGGACCGTGCAGGGTGCTCCAGTTGCCGAAGTCGAAGTGGTGGTCGATGTTGATGAACCCCACCCGGCCGGCGCCGCGGTCGAGCCGTCCGGCGCGGAAGCCGGCGAAGGTGGGGAAGGTGCAGGAGTGGTCGCCGTTGAGGAAGATCAGGCGCGGGGCGTTGCAGCTCAGGCGGCGGCTCTCGGCGGCGACGGCCTGGAAGGTCTTCACCGTGTCGGTCGGGTAGATGTGCAGGTCTCCGGCGTCCGCGACGCTGGGCGCGTGGTAGCGGAAGGTCTGCCCGGTGCGGGTGTCCAGCATCCGCCACTGGCCGAGGCTGGTGAGGTAGCTGGAGAAGACCAGGCTGGCCTGGCGGATCGCCCGCGGTCCCTCCGCGGCGCCCGGGCGGGAGCTGGCGGTGGCGTCGAAGGGCACGCCGGACACCACCCAGCCCGTCTCGCCGACGTCCACCTGGTCGGCGGTGGTGGTGGGGGCGCCGAACAGGGTGCCGACGCCGGCCCAGCCCGGCAGCGGGTCCTGCGCGAAGTCCTCGGGCTTGACGCTGTTCCGGAGCGCTTCGAAGTCGGGGAGCTCGGTCATGTCAGTCCTCCTGCACGGCGGACGCGGCGGGCGCCGTGGGTGCGGTGGGCGCGGCGGGCGGGGTGGGCGCGGCGACGGGCAGCGGGGCACGGATGACGTCGTGCGCGGCGGCGATCTTCTCCTGGAACAGGTCCCAGCTGGCCTCGGGGGACAGGTGCCGGGGCCGGTAGACGACCGGGGCGTCCTCCCGCCAGTCGGCGAAGTCCCAGTTGAAGATGCGCTCGCGCAGCCTGGGGAAGTCCGGGGTGAGCGGGTACGGCACGAAGTTGTACAGGTTGAAGAGCCACAGCGCCGATTCGTTCTCCCGCATCCAGGCGACGGTCTGGCCGTGCGCGGCCTCCGTCTCCTCGTCGAGGCCGCCCATCATGTTGAGGACGATCTTCAGCCCGGCGTCGCTGAGTTGACGGATCTTCGAAGTGTAGTCGTCCAGGCCGCGGGAGAGCTTGTTGAGCCGCTTCAGCATCTGCGAGTCGGCCGACTCGAAGCCGAGCTCCACGGCGACGACGCCGAGTTCGAGCATGGCCTCGACGATCCACTCCTTCACCTGCATCACGTGGGTCTGCACGATGAAGCGGTAGCCGGGGCGGTCGCGGAAGACGTCCAGCAGGTTGCCGACGGCTTCGCGGGACTGGCCGAAGGTCTTGTCGCCGATGTAGAAGAGCCGGGTGTCGGGGAACCGGGTGGTCAGCTCGTCCACCTCCTGGGCGAGCGCGTCCTTGGCGACCAGGGTGAGCTGCTTGCTCCAGGCGTCGCCGCAGAACGAGCACTGGTACAGGCAGCCGTGGCTGGCGTTGAGCCGCAGCAGCGGCACCCGGCCCTGGTAACCGCCGAGGTGGCGGTAGTCCGGCGCCCAGGTGATCCGGTCGGAGACCAGGCCGGGCAGCAGGGGCTTCTCCAGGCTGCCGCCGGAGCCGGAGGCGAGTTCGACGAGGCGGCGCACGAAGCCGGCGTCGAGCTGGCCGCGGTGCACGGCGTGCACGGCGCCGTCCGGGGCGAGCGGGGCCATGTTCCCGCCGAGGACGACGCGCCGGCCGGCGTGCTCCAGCCGCTTGGCCACCTCCAGGGCGAGGCGGAGGTTCTGGGCGAGCGGGGACATCAGGACCAGGTCACCGGGGGCGGTCGCGTCCAGCAGCGGTTCGGCGCAGTCCTCCGGCTCGGCCGGGGTCCTGGACAGGTCGCGGAAGACGGAGTCGAGCCCCGCGGTGTTCAGCAGGGCGGTCAGATGGGCGACCCACAGCGGCATCTCCCACAGGCCGTCGGTCGGGATGAAGTACTCGGGCAGCAGGGCCCGGAAGCGCCGGTCGTAGTCGTCGTAGTAGCGCGACAGGTTCGGGTCGGGGTCGTGGCTGGAGGGGAAGGGCAACTGGACGATGCAGCTCTTGGTCATGAGCGGTGCCTTCGGTCGGTGAGGGCGTGGGGTCCTCGACGCGGAGCACTCAGTGGGACCGGCGCGAGAAGACCGCACAACGCAGCTCGCTGGTGTGACGTTCTCCGTCGATGTCGAGCCAGAGGTGCTCCGGGGCGGGGAGCATTTCGCTGAACTCCAGAGGGGCGGCCGTCCTCCGGGCGAGCCGGAGGACCTGCCGGACGATGAGGGGGGACTCCCAGTCGACGTAGACACACTGGCCCTCGCGCTGCTGGACGTCCCGGGCGGTGACGTCGTTGGCGCAGGTGTAGCCGAGGATCAC
>NZ_JBIVVI010001180.1:0-2776 GCF_044757675.1 Kitasatospora sp. NPDC091257 | reverse complement strand
GACGGTGCGGATGCCCAGTGCCTCGGCCACGACTCGCTGTTCCCGCTTCCGCCGCTCCCGGCTACTCGCCGGAGAGCACCTGCTGCGCCGCGGCCCGCGCCTCCTCGGCGCTGTCCGCGGCCCGGGCCGCCTCGGCCGCCCGGCGGCACTGCGCCAGCGTGTACTTGGCGAGCGTGGTCCGCACGTAGGGGATCGAGGCCGCGCCCATCGACAGGCTGGTGACGCCCAGACCGGTCAGCACCACGGCCAGCAGCGGGTCGGAGGCGGCCTCGCCGCAGACGCCGCAGCTCTTGCCGGCCGCCCGCGCGGCGTCGGCCGCCGCGGCGACCAGGTCCAGTAGGGCCGGCTGCCACGGGTCCTGGAGCCGGGCCAGCGCACCGACCTGGCGGTCGGCCGCGAAGGTGTACTGCGCGAGGTCGTTGGTCCCCAGCGACAGGAACTCGACCTCCTGGAGGATCGCCCTGGCGCGCAGCGCGGCCGACGGGATCTCCACCATCGCGCCGAACTTGGCGTCCAGCCCGGCCTCACGGCAGGCGGTCGCGAAGTCCTTGGCGTCCTTGCGGTCGGCCACCATCGGGGCCATCACCTCAAGGTGCACCGGCAGGCCCTCGGCCGCCTTGGCCAGCGACTCCAGCTGGGTCCGCAGCACCTCGGGGTGTTCGAGCAGGGTGCGCAGACCGCGCACGCCCAGAGCCGGGTTGGGCTCGTCGGCCGGGGTCAGGAAGTCCAGCGGCTTGTCGGCGCCGGCGTCCAGGACCCGGACCACGACCCGGCCCTCGGGGAAGGCCTCCAGCACCTTGCGGTACGCCTCGACCTGCTTCTCCGCGCCGGGAGCCTTCGCCGAGTCGTCCAGGAACAGGAACTCGGTGCGGAACAGGCCGACGCCCTCGGCGCCGTTCTCCAGCGCGGCCGGCACGTCGGCCGGTCCGCCCACGTTGGCCAGCAGCGGCACCCGGTGCCCGTCCGAGGTCTGCCCCGGGCCGGAGGAGGCGGCCAGCGCGGCCCTGCGCTCGGCGGCGGCCGCCCGCAGCTCGTCCTGCTTCTCCTGGGACGGCTCCAGCAGCACGTCGCCGGAGCTGCCGTCCACCGCGACGACGGTGCCCTCGGCGACCTCGATCGCACCCGGCAGCGCCACGACGGCCGGCACGCCCATCGCCCGGGCCAGGATGGCGCTGTGGCTGGTCGGCCCGCCCTCCTCGGTCACGAAGCCGAGCACCAGCGTCGGGTCCAGCAGCGCGGTGTCGGCCGGCGCCAGGTCCCGCGCGAACAGTACGTACGGCTCGTCGCTGTCCGGCACGCCCGGCATCGGCACGCCGAGCAGCCGGGCCACGATCCGGTTGCGCACGTCGTCCAGGTCGGCGACCCGCCCGGCCAGGTACTCCCCGGCGGAGGCGAGCAGCGCCCGGTAGGCCGCGAACGCGTCGTAGATGCCGCGCTCGGCACTGCTGCCGACGGCGATCCGGCGGGACACGTCGGCCATCAGCTCCGGGTCCTGCGCCATCAGCGCCTGGGCCTCCAGCACGGCCTGGGCCTCGCCGCCCGCGAGGTTGCCGCGCGCGATGAGGTCGGCGGCGACCGCCTCGACGGCGGCCTGGGCGCGAGCCTGCTCACGGGGGGCGTCCTCGGTCGGGATCTGGGTGGCCGGGGGCTCCAGCACCGCCGTCCCCATGTGCCGCACCTGGCCGATCGCGACCCCGTGGCTCACGCCCACGCCGCGCAGCGTCTTCTCCATGTCACCTGTCTCCGCTGAGATGAGCGGCCCCGCCGGGAACCGCTGTGTGTGGGGGCCGCCCCGTCATCTCGTCCGGGGCGGGTCGGAAGGAAGAGGTCAGCTCCAGTTGAACAGCTGCTCGCCGGCCTTGGCCTCGCCGTCCTCCCGCAGATCGCCCAGCGAGTCCACGGTGGCCTCCAGCGCCACGATCGGCGAGATCGGCGACTTGCCCGCGGCCTCGACGGCGGCCGGGTCCCACTTGATGACGGCCTGACCCCGGGTCACCGTGTCGCCCTTGTTGACGAGCAGCTCGAAGCCCTCGCCGTTCAGCTGAACGGTGTCGATCCCGAGGTGGGTCAGCACACCGTGGCCCTCGGCGTCCACGACGACGAACGCGTGCGGGTGCATGGAAACGACGACACCGTCCACCGGAGCGACCGCCGTGGTCTGCTCGCGAACGGGGTCGATCGCGGTGCCCGGGCCGACCATCGCACCCGAGAACACCGGGTCGGGCACGCCCGCGAGCCCCACGATCTTGCCGGTCAGCGGCGACGTCACAGTGGTCATGGTTGTGCCTCCCAAGTGCGCAGTACAGCGTGCGGCCGCGAGGAGCGGCACGACGATCAACTGAAGCCTAAATCATGTCAACTTTGGACATCTGCTGACATTCCAGGGCGAAGCCCCCGCCCCTGCCGGCCCAGCCGGCCGGCGACTCACCGGCCCGCGAGTGGTCTAGTCCTCTTGGCTCCGATGCGCCGCACTCTACAGGCATCTTGGCGAATCGGGACCATTGCTGTATATGCTCGCGAGAGCAACAAATCATGCCGCCGTCCGGGGGACTCCCGGTGCGCCCCGATTCGCGCTCCGGCTGCCGACCCGCTATGGTTGGTCGAGTCGCCACAACTTGGCGGTTAACACCAGATTTCAGATGCGAAAAGCCCCGGTAAACGGAGCAGAAAGCATCTGGTAGGCTGGAAACACGAAAGAACGAAGCCCGGAGGGTCCGCTGGAAGGCGGTCCGAAGGAAGCGTCCGTTCCTTGAGAACTCAACAGCGTGCCAAAAGT
>NZ_JBIVVI010001179.1:0-2788 GCF_044757675.1 Kitasatospora sp. NPDC091257 | reverse complement strand
CCCTACCGCAAGATCACCTCCGAGGGTGTCTCCACCTTCGAGGCCGGCGGCCGCACCTTCCTCCAGGTCGAGCCCGAGGCGCTGCGGCTGCTGACGGCCGAGGCGATGCACGACATCTCGCACTACCTGCGCCCCGCCCACCTCGCCCAGCTGCGCCGCATCCTGGACGACCCGGAGGCCAGCCCCAACGACCGCTTCGTGGCGCTCGACCTGCTGAAGAACGTCAACATCTCGGCCGGCGGCATCCTCCCGATGTGCCAGGACACCGGCACCGCGATCGTCATGGGCAAGCGCGGCCAGAACGTGCTCACCGAGGGCGGCGACGAGTCCGCCATCGCGCGGGGCGTCTACGACGCGTACACCAAGCTCAACCTGCGCTACTCCCAGATGGCCCCGGTGACCATGTGGGACGAGAAGAACACCGGCAACAACCTGCCGGCCCAGATCGAGCTGTACGCCACCGACGGCGACGCGTACAAGTTCCTGTTCATGGCCAAGGGCGGCGGCTCCGCCAACAAGTCGTACCTGTACCAGGAGACCAAGGCCATCCTGAACGAGGCGAGCATGCTCTCGTTCCTGGAGCAGAAGATCCGCTCGCTGGGCACCGCGGCCTGCCCGCCGTACCACCTGGCCATCGTGATCGGCGGCACCAGCGCCGAGTTCGCGCTGAAGACCGCCAAGTACGCCTCGGCGCACTACCTGGACAACCTGCCGACCTCGGGCGACGCCAGGACCGGCCACGGCTTCCGCGACCTGGAGCTGGAGGCCAAGGTCACCGAGCTGACCCAGAAGATCGGCATCGGCGCCCAGTTCGGCGGCAAGTACTTCTGCCACGACGTGCGCGTGGTGCGCCTGCCGCGGCACGGCGCCTCGCTCCCGGTCGCGATGGCCGTCTCCTGCTCCGCCGACCGCCAGGCGCTCGGCAGGATCACCGCCGAGGGCGTGTTCCTGGAGCAGCTGGAGACCGACCCGGCGAAGTACCTGCCGGACACCACCGACGAGCACCTGGACGACGACGTGGTGCGCGTCGACCTCGACCAGCCGATGTCCGCGATCCGCGCCGAGCTGTCCAAGTACCCGGTGAAGACCCGGCTCTCGCTCACCGGCACCCTGGTCGTCGCCCGCGACATCGCCCACGCCAAGATCAAGGAGCGCCTGGACGCCGGCGAGGGCATGCCCAAGTACCTCCAGGACCACCCGGTCTACTACGCGGGCCCGGCCAAGACCCCCGAGGGCTACGCCTCCGGCTCCTTCGGCCCGACCACGGCCGGCCGGATGGACTCCTACGTCGACCAGTTCCAGGCCGCCGGCGGCTCGATGGTCATGCTCGCCAAGGGCAACCGCAGCAAGCAGGTCACCGACGCCTGCGCCGCGCACGGCGGCTTCTACCTCGGCTCGATCGGCGGCCCGGCCGCCCGCCTCGCCCAGGACTGCATCAAGAAGGTCGAGGTGCTGGAGTACGCCGAGCTCGGCATGGAGGCGGTCTGGCGCATCGAGGTCGAGGACTTCCCGGCCTTCATCGTCGTCGACGACAAGGGCAACGACTTCTTCCGCGAGACCACCGAGGGCCCGCTGATCACCAACCTGCGCGTCCGCTCCAAGGAGTAGTCCCGCACGCCCCCGCCCCGCCCCGGTCGCCCCTGCGGCCGGGGCGGCGGTGTTCCCCCGCCGGGGACGGCAGCCGGCCGCGGCCGGTGGGCGTCATCCGGCGTTCAGGCGTCGAAGTCGTACTCCAGGACGTAGGAGGCGGCGTCCAGGATCATCTCGTTGAGCTCGACGACCTGGCCCTCGTCGGCGAAGGCGGTGCGGCAGATCAGGATGACGGGGGTGCCGGCGGACAGTTCCAGGCGGGCGGCCTCCTCGGCGCCGGGCATCCGGGAGCGGACCTCCTCGCGGAAGTGCACGGGCTTGGCGCCGATCTCGGCGAGCCGGGCGTAGGTGCCGCCGGGGCCGGTGTCCTCGCGGGTGATCGCGGTGCCCGCGACCAGGACGGCGGGCAGGTAGGAGGTCGACAGCAGCACCGGCTTGCCGTCGAGGACGAAGCGGCGGTGCCGCACGCACATCGGGGCGCCCGGGGCGACCCCCAGCATCCGGGCCACGTGCTCGGGCGCGCCCTGCTCGGTGACGGACACCTGGTCGACCACCAGGCTGCGGTTGTCTATGTCCGCCGACCATATCGACCGGCCGGACCCCCACTGCCCCTGCGCCAGCCGTTGGATGCCGCGCCGGCGCAGCGGCCGGAAGTCCCGGACGAACACCCCGGCGCCGCGGCGCGCCTCGGCGATGCCCTCGCTCTGCAGCACGCCCAGCGCCTGGCGGGCGGTCATCCGGGCCACGCCGTACTCGTCCATGAGGTCGTTCTCGCCGGGCAGGCGGTCGCCCGCGCGGTACCGGCCGGTGTCGATGGCCGTTTTCAGCGCTTCGGCGATCCGCTGGTACTTGGGCTGCTTGTCGCCATTGCTGCCGGTCATCGCCGCTCCCTCTGCCTCGGACAAATCGTAGGCGTGCCCGCGGTCGCCGGTAAGGAGATACGACCGTTGACATCTCTAGAGATATTAGCTTCTCTAGAGATGCTGGCCAGTCGCCGACCAGAGCGAGGAGCAGCACGGTGAGCACCCGACAGCGAAACACCCCGGCCTACCGGCCCCACGTGGGTGAACTCGTCCTCGACCGGAGGACCGGACGCACCGGCATCTACATGGACACCATCGGCGGCGAGCACTACCTGCGCCCCGAGCCCGGCGGCCGGGAATGGACGGCCGACCCCCACCAGGTCGCCCCCGCCCCC
>NZ_JBIVVI010001178.1:0-2791 GCF_044757675.1 Kitasatospora sp. NPDC091257 | reverse complement strand
AGCGTCGCCTTGCAGCCCGACGGGATGCTCACCGTCTGCGACAGCGAGTCCGAGTGGGTCGAGCCGTAGCCGTTCAGCCACGCCTTCCAGGAGCCACCGTGGGCCGCCTGCGAGGAGCTGTTGTCCACCACGCCGCTGGACGCCGTCCACGGGGTGGCGGTGCCGGTCTCGAAGCCCGCGTTGCCCAGCAGCTGCGCCGGGGTGCAGCTGCCGCCACCGGTGGAGACGGTCCAGGTGAAGCTGGTGCTGCCGGTCTTGCCGGCCGAGTCCTTCGCCGTGACGGTCACGTTGTAGGTGCCCGCGGTGGAGGCGGTACCGGTGATCGCACCGGAGGAGGAGATCGACAGGCCGGTGGGCAGGCCGGTCGCGGTGTAGGTCAGCGGGGCGGTGCCGCCGGTGGCGCTGACCTGGAGGTTCACCGCACCGCCGACGGCGGTGGACTGGTTGCCCGGGTTGGTGACGGTGACGCCGCCGCTGGGCGCGGTGCCGACGTTGACGCCCGCCCAGGCGGTGCTGACCGCGGTCAGCTCGGCGCTGCCGGCGCCGTACAGGTCGGTGGCCGCCTTCTCCGTCGCGATGCGCGCCGCGGCGTAGTTGGTGCTGGAGGTCATGTAGGTGGTCAGCGCGCGGTACCAGACGGCCGCGGCCTTGTCCCGGCCGATGCCCGTGACCGTGATGTTGCCCTGGGTCGGCGAGTCGTAGCTGACGCCGTTGATGACCTTCGCGCCGCTGCCCTCGGACAGCAGGTAGAAGAAGTGGTTGGCGACGCCGGAGGAGTAGTGGACGTCCTTGTTGCCGACGGTGGAGGACCAGTAGTCGGCCGAGGCACCGTCCTTGGACGGCTTGTCCATGTAGCGCAGCGGGGTGCCGTCGCCGTTGATGTTGATCAACTCACCGATCAGGTAATCGGGGTTGTCGGTGGGGATGTTGGCGGAGAACTCGACCATGGTGCCGAAGATGTCCGAGGTGGCCTCGTTGAGGCCGCCGGACTCGCCCGAGTAGGTCAGGTTGGCGGTGGCCGCGGTGACGCCGTGGCTCATCTCGTGGCCCGCGACGTCCAGCTCGGTGAGCGGCGCGGTGTTGTTGCTGCCGTCGCCGTACGTCATGCAGAAGCAGGAGTCGTCCCAGAACGCGTTCACGTAGTTGTTGCCGTAGTGGACGCGGCTGTAGGCGCCGACACCGTCGTTGCGGATGCCGTTGCGGCCGAAGGTGTTCTTGTAGTAGTCCCAGGTGGCCGCGACACCGAAGTGGGCGTCGACCGCGGCGGACTCGCCGTTGTTGACGGTGCCGTCGCCCCAGGTGTCGGTCGCCTTGCTGTACAGCGTGCCGGTGCCCGAGGACCCGTGGTTCAGGTTGGTGGTGTACATCCCACCGCGGGTGGTGTCCTTCATCTGGAACGTCGAGCCCGACTGGGTCGTGCCGATGGTGACGTTGCCGACGAAGACGCCCTTGCCGGAGCCGGTCTCGATGCCGTCCCACTGCTGGATGACCTGGCCGCTGGTGGCGTCGGTGACGACGTGCATCTTGCTCGGGGTGCCGTCCGACTTGGTGGAGGAGACGACGGTCTCCCAGGCCAGCCGGGGGCTGTTGTCCCCGGCCCAGACCACCAGGCGCGGCGCGGTGTCGACCGCGGTGCCCGACTCGGCGGCGAGCGCGGCGCTCTGCGCGGCCGGCGCGGCCAGCTTCGGCGTGGTGCTCACACCGCTCAGCGAGGCGGTGCTGGCCCGGTCAACGCTCTTGGTCGCACCGGTGGGCGCCTGGTGCACCACCAGGTCCCCACCCAGGACGGGCAGTCCGTCGAGGGTGCGCTCGTACCGCAGGTGGCGGGTGCCGTCCGCGTCCTGGATGACGTCCCTGGTGACCAGCTTCTCGGTGCCGCTCAGGCCCAGGGTCTGGGCGAGGGAGGCGGTCTGCTGGTTCGCGACGGAGATCAGCTGGGCGCGGCTCGCCTGCTGGGCCGCGACGGCGGCCGGCGCGTCCGGCGTGGCCGCCTGGGCGATCACCGGTATGCCGGTGACCAGCAGCGCGGTGGAGGCGGCCATGACAACCGCCGCCTTCCGGGCGTGAGCGTAACGGGACATGCGGACTCCTTTTCCGACCGGCGCCGGGTCGCGCACGGTGGAGAGAAACCTGGGCCGCGGTTGCGGCGCAGTGGGGGCCCCCGCCGGGTGCGACGGGAGTGCGGATGCGTTGCTCACAACTCGTTTGCAGGGTCGGGACGCGCTGCACCTGAACTGGAACAGCTGCACCGGGGGGTGGGGCCCCCTCGTCTACAGCCGGGGGAATCGTGGCAGCTACCGAGCGGTTAATGACAGATGCATGCCACGGATTGGCCGATTCATTACCGAAACCGTATGCAGGACGGTTCGTCAGTTGTGTTACCCCGTGACGAACTCGTGAACACGGTTTTCATGCCCCGGACAAAGTTCGATCACTGCCGACGGTCGGTGACCAGCACTCAGGGCCGCTTCCCCCCGCGGAGAGCGGCCGCCAGCGCCAGGCAGACCCGGCACATCACAGTTCCGGCCGTGCCATCAACGGTTTCCGGCCATTGTGCGTCCGGAACGGAACCTTGCCGTCCCCGAACCGGAGCCGGGCTCCGCACCACCTGAACAGTGGTACGGAGCCCGGGAGTTGTCGCAGTGTACGAATCAGTGTTGGACGAACACCGCCACGGTGCGGCCCGGCACGGTGAAGGTGCCGGTCGCGGCGTCGAAGCCGGACCGCTGCACCACCCGGTCCGCCCCGCCCGCCTGGACGGGGTGCAGCGCCTGGCCGGTGCCCCGCAGGG
>NZ_JBIVVI010001177.1:0-2794 GCF_044757675.1 Kitasatospora sp. NPDC091257 | reverse complement strand
GAGACCTTAGACAAGCCTCATCGTCCCAGTTCAGAAGGCACTTTCGCATTCCCGCCCACGATCCGGTCCCAGCCCGACGTGAAACGCGGAGGCTAACTCCGCGGCATTGGGCGACCGGTGTCCTGCCCATACAGGAGGCCGTGCTGCCTGAACATGGCCTCGGCTTCGCCTGGCGAGGGGAGGAGGAATTGGAGATGGTGGCGAGGGGGGATCCAGGCCGTTCTCGAAGGAGAATCCCATGTTGTATAAGGCTCCCGGTGTCTACGTGGAGCAGGTTCCCAGTGGTGTGCGCGTCATCGCAGCGGCCGCAACATCGGTCGCGGCTTTCATCGGCCCCACTGATACGCCTTTTGCGACCCCTCTGGTCCCGGAGAAGGTCAACACCTGGCAGGAGTACCTCGATCAGTTCGTCGACCTCACGGCCTCAGCCACCAAGCCGCAGATGACGAATGCGCTGTACGGCTGGTTCACCAACGGCGGCGGGCCGTGCTACATCCTCAACGTCGATCCCGCCTCCACGAATCTGGATGCGGCGCTGGACGCGTTGAAGGCCCAGCTGGATGTGACGATGGTGGCGGTCCCCGGCCTCGATGACATCACCGGCATCGACGCTGCCGGTCGGCCCCTTGCTCAGAAGGCAGTGGTGAACCACTGCGAGGCGATGGGGAACCGGGTAGCGCTGCTCGATCTGCCGAAGGGCACCATCCCGACGGACGCCGCGAACCTGGACCTGGGCCTGACCGGCCTTACGGCTTCCTTCGCGGCGGTGTACTACCCGTGGCTGCAGGTACCGAGTGCGTACGATGCCAGTCCGGTGCTGATTCCACCGAGCGGACATGTGGCGGGGACGTGGGCACGCACCGATGCCGACCGCGGAGTGTACAAGGCCCCGGCCAACGTGGCCGTCAACGGCCTGCTCGACCTGGAATTCACCCTGACCGACGACCTTCAGGGCCCTCTCAATGACAAGGGCTTCAACTGCCTGCGGACTTTCCCTTCCCAGGGCAGCCTGGTGTGGGGGGCCCGGACTCAGGCCGTGACCGACGTGGACTGGCGCTACCTGAACGTCCGGCGCTACGTCAATTTCCTGAGCGACTCCATCAAGCAGTCCACCCAGTGGGCCGTCTTCGAGCCCAACAACGCAGACCTGCAGGCCAGGGTCCGCGGCACGGCCACCAGTTTCCTCACTGACCAGTGGCGCAGCGGCGCCCTGGTCGGAAAGACCGCGGCCGATGCGTTCTATGTCGTGTGCGATGAGACGAACAACACTCCCGCGACCATGGCCCAGGGCCAGCTCATCTGCGACATCGGCGTGGCACCGACTCGGCCGGCTGAGTTCGTCGTGTTCCGCATCACCCAGACCTACGGCGCCTAGAGGCCCGACTCCTAGAGGAGCTAAGAGATGACTACCGGTAATACGCTGACGCCGTTCCGTTTCGCCATCGACCTGGGAAACTATCAGGTGGAGACGGTGCAGGCCGTCTCTGGCCTGCAAATCGCTGAAGATGTCATTGCGGTGACCCAGGTGAGCCCGAGCGGTGAACTGATCTACCGGAAGCAGCCGGGTGCTCCCCAGAGCGGTCAGGTGACAGTCACTCGGGGGATGGACAAGAGCACGCAGTTCACGAACTGGCTCAAGGCAACCTTGCTGGATGCGAATCTGGACGGCGCTCGGCAGCATGTGACGATCAAGATGATCGACGCGCAGAAGAACGTGGTGCGCCGTATCGGACTGGTCAACTGCTGGGCCAGTGCATGGAGCGGCGCAGATCTGCAGGCTGATGGGAGCGGTCCGGCGTTGGAGACGGTCACGCTTGAGTTCGAAGACATCACGGTTGAGCCGTAATGACGACCCAGATGGCCTACCAGACTGATCAGCTGACGGAGGGTGGCGCAGAGCCGCTGCGGACGGAGTTCGAGTTCGATCTCCCGATGGGATACGTGGACCAGGCTGGCCGGGTCCACCGGAACGGTGCCATGCGCCTGGCCACCGCACGTGACGAGCTGTCTCCGTTGATGGATCAGCGAGTGCGAGAGAATCCCGCCTACTTGGGGGTAGTGCTGCTCAGTCTCGTGATCACTCGCTTGGGCGAGGTGCGCCACGTGAGCGCTGAAGTCGTGGAGCAGCTGTTCGCCGCGGACGTGGCTTATCTGCAGCGTTTCTACGAGCAGATCAATGCTGTTGACCCTGAGGGCCCCGGAGCGGGTGAACGCCTGGGGGAATCCTGATCCACCCGGCGCGACGGCTCTATGAGGAGGTCGCATACCTCGCGTATCACTTCCACTGGCCGCCGGGTGATCTGCTCGATCTCGTACACGGAGACCGGCTCCGCTATGTGCGCGAAATCGGCCACATCAACACGCGTATCAACAGA
Organism: Kitasatospora sp. NPDC091257; assembly: GCF_044757675.1. Taxonomy (NCBI): domain Bacteria; kingdom Bacillati; phylum Actinomycetota; class Actinomycetes; order Kitasatosporales; family Streptomycetaceae; genus Kitasatospora; species Kitasatospora sp. NPDC091257. Next base: position 419 of record NZ_JBIVVI010001177.1, on the reverse strand, counting down.
GGCGGATGATCCACATGAGCCATGGCAGGTCAGTGCTGCCGAAGCAGGAGGTCGCAGAGGCCTTCAGCAAGGTTGAGCCAGTACTCGATCTGCAGGGCTTCCGTGATCGTCTGTCGGCCTGGCAGGTACAGTGGATGTCCCTATCGGGGCACGAACTGTCATGGACCTGCCTGACACGGATGCCTTACCCAGCGTGTGCGGCACGTCGGTCCAGTGGCGCACACGCGTTGGACGGAACGGGGCTCGGGCCTTTCCTTGTCTGGCGGTCGAGTCCTGACGAGCGCAAGGGGCCGTCGGCCGAGCGTCTGTCAGGACTGGTCGCGGATGCGAAGGTGAGTACAGCTGGGTACCGTACGCCCGGTCCTTCAGCGGCTTCGTCTTTCCTCACGCCGCCCCCCGTGGGGACTGGTGTCTATGAC
>NZ_JBIVVI010001176.1:0-2797 GCF_044757675.1 Kitasatospora sp. NPDC091257 | reverse complement strand
GTCACCCCGGTTCCCCCCTGCCGGGGCGCGAGGACCAACCCTAACGCCAGCTGGGAGAAAGCCGACCGCGGCTGGGAGGTTACGGGGAGCCGGGCGGACGGATGACAACTTTCAGATAACAGATTTCGAAAGTTGTCATCTGAAATCTGTCGGCTGTCCGCTGTCCGCTGTCGGCCGTCACCGGCCGGTCGACGGCCGGGCCCCGGGCTCAGCCGACCCGCCCCCACAGCCGCAGCCCCTCCGTGAGCTCGCGCATGCAGCGAGCGCCGAGGTCCTGCGGGGAACCCGGACCGGCGAGGGGCGCCTCGGAAGCGGCCCACTGCTCCAGGGCCACCCGGATCGCCGTGGTCGCGGCAGCGGCCGCCAGCCGGATCTCCAGCGGGTCGGTGCCGTCCGGGCAGCGCTCGGCGAGGGCGGCCCGCAGCCGCTCCTCCGAGTCGGCGTGGACGCGCTGCCAGGTGGCGTTCAGCTTCGGGTCGCGCAGCAGACCGCGGGCCCACTGCATCATCTCGACCCGCACCTCGTCGGCCGGGGTCAGCGACGCGACCGCCGCACGCTCCAGCGCCTCGCGCAGCGGCAGGTCCGCGGGGCTGGCCGTGAAGAGCTCCACCCACTCCTGCCCGCCCGCCGCGAGCAGCGGAGCGACGGCGTCCTCCTTGACCGAGAAGTACCGGTAGAAGGTGCGCAGCGAGATGCCCGCGGCGAGGGCGATCTCCTCGGCGGTGGTCGCGTCCGCGCCCCGCTCGGCGAAGAGCGCGGCGGCGGTACGGGCGATCTCCAGCCGGGTGGCCTCACGGCGGCGCTGGGTCAGGGTCGGGCGTCCGGTCACGGGGTCAGCCTACGCGGGCGGATGCCAAGGCGGCACGTCACGACGAATCAGCACGAATGGACTTGTTGGCACAACGTGCCACATAGGCGTAACGTGCCTATTGAGGTCGAGAGAGCACGAACGAACGGAGTACCACCATGGAGCGCTTCAGCGGACGGAACGTCCTGATCACCGGCGGCGGCTCGGGCATCGGCCAGGCCACCGTGCACCGGATCCTCGCCGAGGGCGGGAAGGTCGTCGCCGTCGACGTCAACGAGGACGGCCTGAAGAAGACCCTGGACCGCGCCACCGCCGAGGGAACCGCGGACCGCCTCACCGTCCAGGTGCTGGACATCGCGGACGAGGCGGTCGTCGTCGCGGGCGTGGCCGAGGCGATCGCCGGCCTGGGCGGCCTGGACGTGCTGGTCAACGCGGCCGGCATCCTCCGCTCCTCGCACACCCACGAGACCAGCCTGGAGTTCTGGAACAGGCTCCTCGCGGTGAACCTGACCGGCACCTTCCTGATGACCCGCGAGGCGCTCCCCGCGCTGCTCGCCGGCGGCAAGGGCGTGGTGGTCAACTTCAGCTCCACCTCCGCGAGCTTCGCCCACCCCTACATGGCCGCGTACGCCGCGACCAAGGGCGGCATCCAGTCCTTCACCCACGCCATCGCCTCGGAGTACTCGAAGCAGGGCCTGCGCGCGGTCTGCGTCGCACCGGGCAGCATCGACAGCGGCATGACCCACAACCCGGGCCTGCCCGCCGACGCCGACCTCAGCCTGCTGGCCAAGCTCTCCCCCGCGCTCGGCCAGGGCTTCGCCGGCCCGGAGACGGTGGCCGGCGTGATCGCCATGCTCGCCTCCGACGACGGCGCCTTCGTCACCGGCACCGAGCTCCGCATCGACGGCGGCACCCACATGTGACGCCAGTCGACCCGCCGACCTGCCAGACCGCTCGACCACTCGACCACTCGACCGATTGACCGCTCGACCTCGGGAAGGCGGGGCCTGTGCCGTCCCCCGTGCGGCACAGGCCCCGCCTTCCCGTGGTCCCCAGGCCGTCCCGTCGGTCTCGGAAGGCCGGGCCGGCCGCGGCCCCGGTACCGAGCCGGGTGCGGCGGCGGTCACCGCAGGGGCTTCGCCAGGAGGAGTTCGCGGCCGACCCCGTCGGCGAGCAGGTCCCCGGGTTCCGCGAGTGGGGTGAAGCCGTGGCGGCGGTAGAGGGCGAGCGCCGCCCCGTTGCCGGGGAGCACGGCGAGGCGCAGCGTGGTGCCGCCGGTGGCCCGGGCCCAGCGTTCGACCTCCTCGACGAGACGGTCCGCGACGCCCCGGCCGCGCGCCCGCGGGGCGACCCAGAGCGAGCGCAACTCCCGCACGCCGTCCGGTGATCCGGGCAGTCCGCCGACCAGGCCGACCGGGTCGTCGTCCAGGTGGGCCGCGACGTGGAGGGCGTCCGGGAGACGGAGCCGGTCGCGCCAGCGGTCCTCACCGCCCTGGTCCCAGTCGGCCAGGCCGGCCTTGAAGGCGTCCGGCGCGCCGGTCAGGGCGGCGAGACGGAGGTCCCGCCAGAGCGGCCAGTCGGCGGTCGTGAGGGTTCGGAGCGTCAGCATCACCATGCCCGGCACCGTAGAAGACCCGCCCGGCGGCCGGCTGCCGAATGCCCGCTCCGGCAGCCGCAGCCGCGGCCGATGGGACCCGCAGGCGACGAGGCCCCGCCTACGGTGTGCGCCAGTCGGCGGCGAAGGCGGCGGCCGGGTTGGTGACGAGGAGCAGCTCGGGCAGTTCCGGGCCGTAGCTGCGGGCGAGGCGCGGGGCGAGGTCGGCGAGCAGACCGACCGGGCCGGCGGCCGCGCGGGCGCTCCGGGTGGTGGTGTCGGCGCCGAGCAGCAGTTGGTCGGCGTGGCCCGCCTCGACCAGGTCGGCGATCACGTCGAAGGCCTGGTGGTCGCCGGACCGGCCGGACCGGGAGGGGCTGTCCAGGGCGAGCCGG
>NZ_JBIVVI010001175.1:0-2798 GCF_044757675.1 Kitasatospora sp. NPDC091257 | reverse complement strand
CCCACCGGCACCGGCCGCAGCGCGGCGTCCAGCACGTACACCCGGGTGTCGTCCATCGGGCTGCCGATGGGGAGCGTGTGCCCGAGCTCGGCCCGGGCGGCCATCGGGTGCTGGGTGGCGCACAGCGTGGTCTCGGTCGGACCGTACAGGTGGCGGACGGTCAGGTGCGGGAGGGCGTCGAGCAGCCGCGTGACCGCGGTGGGCGGCACGACGTCGCCGCCGGTGAGGACCTCCGCCACGTCGGCGAAGATCTCGGGGCTCTCCTCGCTGATGACGCGGAAGAGCCCGGCCGTGACGTGGACGTGGGTGGCCCGGGTGTCGACGATCAGCCGGTGCAGGGTGGCGCTGTCGAGTTTGACCTCCGGCGCGATGGAAACGCTGCCGCCGTGGACCAGCGGGACCCACAGCTCGTAGGTGGAGGCGTCGAAGGCGTGCGGGGCGTGGAACAGCACGCGGTCGGCCGGGCCGACGTTCCAGCGCGAGTCCCGCACGAGGGCGGCGACGTCGGCGTGCGTGGTGACGATGCCCTTGGGGGTGCCGGTGGAGCCGGAGGTGTACATGATGTACGCCGCCTGGTCCGGCAGCACCCGCGTCGGGCTCACCGGCTCCATGGTGTCCGCGCCGTCCGAGCCGTCCGCGCCGTCCGAGCCGTCCGCTGCGGGCGCGGCGAGGACATCGGCGTCGACGAGGACCACCCGGGTGCCCTGCGCCTCGGCCGTGCGCACGACCTCGTGCTCCCGCAGGGCGGAGTCGGCCACCAGCAGGTGCGGCCGGGCGTCCGCCAGGACGGCCGCCGTCCGCGCCTCGGGCGAACGCAGGTCCAGCGGGACGAACACGCCGCCCGCCTTGGCGATCGCCAGGAAGGTGGTGACCAGCTCCGTGGACCGGTGCATGCCGACAGCGACCAGCGACTCCGGCCCGACCCCGTAGCCGGCCAGGACACGGGCCAGGCGGCCGGCGCGCGCGTCGAGTTCGGCGTAGGTCAGCGTCTCGTGGTCCGGGGTGTCCGTGGTGTCCGGGTCCATGGCGCGCGTGCGCACCAACGCGACCGCGTCCGGCGTCCGGGCGACCTGCGCCTCGAACAGCTCCGGCAGCGTCGCGGCCGGCAACTCCCGCGCGGTGTCGTTCCAGCCGCGCAGCAGCTGGTCCTGCCGACGGTCGTCCAGCACGGCGACCGTGTCCAGCGTGGCGGCGGGGTGCGCCTCCAGGGCGCCGACCAGGTTCTCGACGGCGGTGTGCAGCAGGCCGCAGACGGTGTCGGAGTCGATCGGCTCGGCCGCGTGCACCGTGAGCCGGAAGCCGACGCCGGTGTCGTCCACCGAGGCCGTCACCGGGTAGTTGTTCCGCTCGTGGGCGTACAGGATGTCGATGCCCGCGATCCCGGTTTCCAGCAGGCTCCCCCGACCGGAATCCGAACGCGGCGTGCTGTGGCGGTAGTTGAGGAGCGAGGTGAACAGCGGACTTTGGGCGGGGAGTCCGGCCACCTGCTGGGCGAGCGCCAGCGGGGCGTGCTCGTGCCGCAGCAGCTCGCCCAACTGGACCTGGACCGAACGCAGTCCGGCGTCCAGCGGCCGGGTGGCGTCGATCCGGATCGGCAGGGTGTTGATGAACAGGCCCGGGGTGCGGCTCGCCATGTCACCGGCATCCATCCGGCCGAGCAGCACGGTGCCGAACACGGGGTGGGTCCGGCCGGTCGTGGCGGCGGCGACGCGCGCCCAGGCGAGGTGGAACAGCGCGGCGGCACTGGCGCCGTGACGACGCGCCGACTCCCGCACCCGGTCTGCCAGTTCGGCCGACAGCTCGACGATCGCCTCGCCGGTGTCGCTGCCGTCGCCACGAGTGCCCAGGACGCCGTAGGGCGCGGTGGGCTCCTCGACCTCGCCGAGGGCGCGCTCGAAGTAGGCTCGGTGCTGGTCGGCGGTGACCGCCAGGCGGGCGTGGGCGACGAAGTCGCGGTACGGCGCCGGCTCCGGCAGGCGCTCGACGTCCTGGTCCAGGTGCGCGCGCACCTCGTCCAACAGGATCTCCAGCGCCTGGTGGTCGCGGATCAGGTGGTGGCTGCGCAGAGCGACCAACCAGATTCCATCGGAGGTGATGCGAGTGATCGTCAGATCGAGCATCGGCGCCTGACGGATGTCCATCGACGGCGGGCACGCCGCCAGCAACCGGGCCACCGCGTCCTCGCCCTGGTCCCCGGTGAAGACGACCTCCTCGACCGCCAACGGCGCCTGCCGCAGGACGACCTGGAGCGGCTGGGGCAGGTTCTCCCAGAGCACGGCCGTCCGCAGGATGTCGTGCCGGTCGACGACGTGCTGGAGCGCGGTCACGAACGCGTCGACGCGCTCGCGGGAGTCGAAGCCCAGAACGACCGGGACGATGTAGACGTCGCGGCCCTGGTCGGCGTCCAGCAGGTGATGGAAGAAGATCCCCTCCTGCAGCGGCGCCAGCGGGTAGACGTCGGCGATGTTCGCCGCACCACCCGGGACCGCCGCACTGATCCGGTCGAGGTCCGCCGGGCTCAGCTCGGCCAGCGTGACCATGTCCGGGGTGAGGACGGTCGCGTCGCTCGGGATCCGGTTCTCCGGCACCACGAAGGCCTGACCGGTGTCGACGGCCGCGAGTCCGGCCGCCGTCGGGGCCTGGAAGAGCGCCCGCACCGAGACCTGGAGGCCGCGCGAGCGCAGCCGCTCGACCAGGGTGACGGCCAGCAGGGAGTGACCGCCCAGCTCGAAGAAGTTGTCGTCGATGCCCACCTGGGGCAGGCCCAGGACCTCGGCGAACACCTCGCAGAGCAGTTC
>NZ_JBIVVI010001174.1:0-2800 GCF_044757675.1 Kitasatospora sp. NPDC091257 | reverse complement strand
CCCTCCCGGCCCCTCGTCCGCACGTGAGCGCCACGATCGGGTGATGTCTCGGCCCGCCGGTTCGCATTCGGAGTGTTGCGGCCGGACGGGGGACGGGGGTCACTACGTTGAGGGTCCGGGTCATGCGGCCGTGTCACCGACAGGCGCGGCCGGGAGGAATCGGACCGGTGCGCGGTCGGCCGTTCACCGAATCGGCCGAGCACCGTTCCGTCATGACGTGACGCCACTGACAGCGCCGGGCCGCGCCCCGGGCCTCGTACGAGGGAGAATCCGTGATCTCGAAGACCAAGAGGGCCATCTGTTCCATGGCCATGGCGTTCGCCGCAGCCGCCACGGCCACCGTCGGCCTGCCGAGCGGCGACGCCTTCGCCATCGACCACGTCCAGTGCGACGGGGGCCGCAATGACTTCCTGAAGATCTGGTCGCACCTCGACGGCCGTGACAGCGTCGACTGCTACGCGAACGGGGGGAGGACCGACTTCGGTGGCTGGTGGGTCGACCGGATCTCCACGGGCAACAACGACCTGACGTACTACGACGTGAACGGTGACTCCGTGAGGATCGAACGCTGGACCGACATCACCTTCCCGAACCGACCGCCGAGGGTCGCCGCCATCCAGATCGGGTGACACGGGGGCAGCCGCTCGTTCCACACGCTGATGCCGGGCATGCCTCTCCGGGCGTGACCGGCATCAGCGTGTGCGGCAGGTCGGCCACTTCGCGGCCGCCCGTGTTCCAACCCTGGCCGCGCGACCGTGGAGGTGGCCCGTTCCTGGCCCGGGTCTCGTGCGGCGCCCCGATGTCCGCTTCGTCAGTCCGAGTAGAGCGCGGCCAGGTGTGGCAGCCGTTGGCTCAGCCGGTTGTCGTCGCCGAAGTCGAAGTTCCAGTCCGGGTCCAGGGGCGGGTACGAGATGGTGAAGGCGTCGCCGGGAAGGTCTTCTCCGGTGGCTTCCCGGTAGGCATTCCAGGCGATGGTCAGGGTTTCCTCACATTCGAGGTCGGTTCCGCCGGCGGCACAGGCCCGTACGGCCGGGAGTGCGGCGAGCCGGTCCGGATCGGTGATGACGCTGTCGAAGGTCGCGCGGCCCTGGGTGATCAGCCAGCCGCGGAAGTAGTCGAATCCGTCATCGGAACAACCGCCGTTGACCAGGTAGGCGGCGCCCCAGAGCGGGGCCCGGTACGAGTCGGCCATCAGGTTCCACAGGACCTGCTGGGCCGCGACGATCTCCTCGGCGGGGCGAAGCGCGAGTAGCGCGCCGGCCCGGCGCGCGACGGCGTAGCCGTTGTCCGGAGCCGGCACCTGCGAGCGGGCTTCCTCGACCAGATTCCAGAACTGCTGGGTGTCCATGACGGCTGAGCATCGCACGGGACTCCGACAGAACAGTCCAGGGACGGAACGGTGTCCGCTCCGCCCACGCGGAGCCGCGCCGGATCGCCGCCGCACCAGCGCACTTCGGACCGCAGCGGCAGTTCGTCCTCGCGAACACCGCGTGCGTCCTGCGGTTGCAGGCGAAGCTGCCCTCGGGGAGGGCGGCAGGCTGAGGGCGCACGCCAGGGATTCGCCGTCCGGGAGCGGCGCGGTTCCGGCGGCATGGCACAGCACCATGCCGAAGGCGTAGAGATCCACGGCATGCGTGATCGGTCCGCCGATGAGCTGTTCCGGGGCGAGGAACCCCTCGGTGCCGACGCCTGAGGATCGGTCGGACAGGCATGGCCGGGACGGGCCCTTTGTGATCGGCCGGTCGTTCGGCGATGGCCGGAAACGGCGGCGAGAGGTCTTGATGGCAGGCCCCCTGGGGTGCGGACCTGGCGGGCGGCGACCTCGGCCAAGTGAACTACGGGCATCCCGTTGGACGTTCCGGGGGCAACCGGCGGTGCGAGGAGACAATGGCCGACCTGATATGTGATGTACGTCACAGGAGCATTTTCAAGATCTTTGCCGGATTGGCCCGTTGCCGTCCCCAGAGGGTGGGGGAACTTCCCCGGAAGACGGAGGAACGAGAAGAGATGACCACCGCAGCCCGCAGCTGTGCGCTTCCGGCCGCACTTGCCGCCCTGCAGGACCCGCCGCGATGGACCGGCCGGTCGGTTCGGTGCCGGGACGAGAAGCGTCGACCGCTGGGTTGGGCTCCTCCCGGGGTCTACGAGGCGACCCGGCTCGTGATGTTGGGACAGACCGGTGGAGATATCGGTCTGCCTGCCTGTCCTGTCACGATCTCGCCGATCAGGTCGGGGGCGGCCCGGGCGGGTGAGGGGCGGGGGCGGCGGGGGTCAGGTGGCCAGGAAGCGCTCCCGGTGGATCTGGTCGGACGGTACGCCGGCGAGTGCGGCGGTGCGCAGGACGGCGTCGACCAGGGGTGGCGGGCCGCAGACGTACAGGTCGGGTGTGGTGGTGCCGAGTTCGGGGAGGGCGGCGGCCAGGAGGTCGGCCGGGGTGCCGGTCGGTCCGGACCGGTCGGGGCCCGGCCTCCGGACGCAGATGTCGTACCGGAAGCCGGGCAACTCGGCGGCCACGGAGGCCAGTTCGTCCAGTCCGAAGACGTCCTGCGGTTCGTTGACGCCGAGGAGGAGTCGGGCGGGCTGCGGGTCCTGCCACTCGGCCATCCGGCGGACCATCGCCAGCAGCGGGGCCAGGCCGGTGCCGCCGGCCACGAACCAGCGTGGACGCAGGCCGGTTTCGTGGAGGCCGAAGGCGCCCTGCGGGCCGCCGAGTTCGTACGGGCCGTCGGTGACCGAGGCGTGGCAGGAGCCGCAGGTGCCCAGGCGGCAGGAGGCCGGGAGGGCGGCGCCGGCCTCCGCC
>NZ_JBIVVI010001173.1:0-2802 GCF_044757675.1 Kitasatospora sp. NPDC091257 | reverse complement strand
GGCCAACCGCGATGACTACGTGTGAGTGGTGTACAGACTTGTGCTCTCCCTTGGGGGGTGCAGCAGCGCATGGGGACGTTCCTCCCGCGCGCCCGCCGCCGCGGGCGCGCCGTTGCAAGGGCGGGGAGCACGAGGAAGAAGGGGAGCACGAGGAAGAAGTGGGGAAGGGACCGCGCCGGGGGCGGCGACAGCGGTACGGCCGCGGGTCCGGGCGGACCAGAGCGCGGCGGCGGGTGTCGGGTCGGTGCGGCCAGGGGGGTGCGTCCCTCGCTCGGGTGCGGCGGACCGGGCACGCTGGTCCTGGACGGGGCCACCGGCGGAGTTCCCCCGCTCCGCGGCGCTCCCAAACCCCCCTGCCGCGGCCTCAGTTGGACGTCACGGGCCCGGCGTGCCACCGACGGTACCCAGCGCGGCGGGGCGGGCCGACGACCGGCACCGTCCCTTCACCGCCACTGCACACCGGCTGCGCTTCCCGGCGCGGAGCGTCCGGTTCCCCGGGTACACCAGCGCGACTGCCGTTCGGGCATGCGAATCCCCGCCGGTCCGGCCGCGCCGCGCCGCCCTGCTCCCGGCCCGTTTTCCCGCCCCGCCGCCGACCCGCCGCCACCCCACCGCCGACCCCGCCCGAGGCTTCCACATTCTGTTGAATTCCTCTTGACGCCCCGACGGACCCCGCCGTGCTGGAGGCCGCGCAGGTCCCCGGCGTGTTCCAGCAGGCCTTCCACCTGATGCGTTCCGGCCGCCCCGGCCCGGTCCTGATCGACCTGCCGATCGACGTCCAGCTCACCGAGATCGACTTCGACCCGGAGGCCTACCAGCCGCCGCCGGTCTACAAGCCGGCCGCCAACCGCACCCAGATCGAGAAGGCCGTCGCGCTGCTCCAGCGGTCCGAGCGCCCGCTGATCGTCGCCGGCGGCGGCGTCATCAACGCCGACGCCGGCGAGCTGCTGCTGGAGTTCGCCGAGCTCACCGGCGTCCCGGTGGTCCCGACCCTGATGGGCTGGGGCATCGTCCCGGACGACCACCGGCTGAACGCCGGCATGGTCGGCCTGCAGACCTCGCACCGCTACGGCAACGAGACCTTCCTCGCCTCCGACTTCGTCCTCGGCATCGGCAACCGCTGGGCCAACCGCCACACCGGCGGCCTGGACGTCTACACCGCGGGCCGCACCTTCGTCCACGTCGACATCGAGCCCACCCAGCTCGGCCGGATCTTCGCCCCGGACCTCGGCATCGCCTCCGACGCCAAGGCCGCGCTGGAACTGTTCGTCGAGGTGGCGCGCGAGCTGCGGGCCGCCGGCACCCTCAAGGACCGCGGCACCTGGGCCGCCTCCACCCAGGAGCGCAAGGCCCTGCTCCAGCGCCGCACCCACTTCGACGACGTGCCCCTCAAGCCGCAGCGCGTGTACGAGGAGATGAACAGGGCCTTCGGCCCGGAGACCCGCTACGTCACCACCATCGGCCTGTCCCAGATCGCCGGCGCGCAGCTGCTGCACGTCTACCGGCCGCGGCACTGGATCAACTGCGGCCAGGCCGGCCCGCTCGGCTGGACCGTCCCGGCCGCGCTGGGCGTCGCCACCGCCGACCCCGGGGGCCAGGTCGTCGCGCTCTCCGGCGACTACGACTTCCAGTTCATGATCGAGGAGCTGGCGGTCGGCGCCCAGCACCGCATCCCGTACGTCCACGTGCTGGTGAACAACTCCTACCTGGGCCTGATCCGCCAGGCGCAGCGCAGCTTCGACATCGACTACCAGGTCAACCCGGAGTTCGAGAACGTCAACTCCCCGGAGCTGGGCGTCTACGGCGTCGACCACGTCAAGGTCGTCGAGGGCCTGGGCTGCAAGGCGATCCGGGTCACCGAGCCGCAGGGCCTGCTGCCCGCGTTCGAGGAGGCCAAGAAGCTGGCCGCGGAGTTCCGCGTCCCGGTCGTGGTCGAGGCGATCCTGGAGCGGGTCACCAACATCTCGATGGCCGCCGCCGACATCGACAAGGTCAACGAGTTCGAGGAGACGGCCACCCTCCCGGAGCACGCCCCGACGGCCATCAGGCCGCTGGCGCTCTGAACGCACGCTCGGCCCGCTCCGAACGCGCCGCGGCCGGTCGCGCGGGGGCGGACGAGCCGCTCCGCACGCCCCCACGCGCCCCCGCACCCGGAACACCGGCACGCCGACCGCGGTTGATCAGGTCACGGCCGCTACCGTGGCCCCGGAAGAGGCCCGGCCCGACGACTCCCCGAAAGGACCACTCCCGTGAGCCTGTACGACATCCCGCTGCGCACCCTCGACGGCGCGGCCACCTCGCTGGCCGACCACAAGGGCAAGGCGCTGCTCATCGTCAACGTCGCCTCCCGGTGCGGCCTGACCCCGCAGTACGAGGGCCTGGAGCGGCTCCAGAAGCGGTACGCCGGGCGCGGGTTCACCGTGCTGGGCTTCCCCTGCAACCAGTTCGCCGGGCAGGAGCCGGGCAGCGCCGAGGAGATCCGCACCTTCTGCTCCACCACCTACGGCGTGACCTTCCCGCTGTTCGAGAAGATCGACGTCAACGGCGAGGACCGCCACCCGCTGTACGCCAAGCTCACCGAGGTCGCCGACGCCGACGGCCAGGCCGGGGACGTCTCCTGGAACTTCGAGAAGTTCCTGATCTCCCCGGACGGCACCGTCGTCGCGCGCCTGCGCCCCCCGGTCGACCCGGAGGCGCCGGAGCTGATCACCGCGATCGAGGCCGCACTGCCGGCCTGACCGCGCGCGCACCACGAAGGCTCGGGGCCCGCAGCCCCGGGCCTTCGCCGTGCTCGCACCCGGG
>NZ_JBIVVI010001172.1:0-2803 GCF_044757675.1 Kitasatospora sp. NPDC091257 | reverse complement strand
GGAATTCCGCCATGAAGCGTTCCTTCTCGTCCTGGCGTTCGGTGCCGACTTCACCGGAGGGGAGGCAGGGGCCTGGCGCCGGGCGCCGACCAGGAGGTCCCGCAGGTGGCCGGCCAGCGCGTCGGGGGTCGGGTGGTCGAAGACCATCGTCGCGGGCAGCCGTACCCCGGCGACCGCGGACAGGCGGTTGCGCAGTTCCACTGCGGTGAGCGAATCGAAGCCCAGGTCCTTGAAGGCCCGCTCGGCGCTGACGGCCGCGGTGTCGGTGTGGCCGAGGACCGCGGCCGTCTGGCCGGTGACCAGTTCCAGGACGCGGCTGTGCTGCTCGGTCTCGGGCAGGGCCGCCAGTTCCCTGCCCAGGCCCGGCCGGTCCGTGCGCCGGGCGGGCCTGGTACGGGTGAGGCGGCCGAGCAGCGGGCGGGTGGACGCCGCCGACAGGTCGAGGTGTGCGGGGACCAGCGCGGGATCGGCGGCGCCCAGGGCCAGGTCGAACAGTGCCAGCGCCTGGTTCGTGGGCATCGGCAGCACGCCGGCGCGGGCGAGGCGCTTGCGGTCGGTGTCGGTGAGGTGTTCGGTCAGCCCGCTGGCCTCGGCCCATTGTCCCCAGGCCAGCGACACGCCTGGCAGGCCCAGGGCACGCCGGTGCACGGCGAGGGCGTCCAGGAAGGCGTTCGCGGCGGCATAGTTCGCCTGGCCCGGACCGCCCAGCACACCGGCGGCCGACGAGAAGAGCACGAACGCGCTCAGGCCGAGGTCTTTCGTCAGCTCGTGCAGGTGCCAGGCGGCGTCGGCCTTGGGCCGCAGTACCTGGTCGATCCGGCCGGGCGTGAGGGATTCGACGACGCCGTCGTCGAGCACACCGGCCGCGTGCACGACCGCGGTCAGCGGGTGCGCGGCCGGGATCGAGTCCAGTACGGCCGCCAGCGCGTCCCGGTCGGCCACGTCGCAGGCCACCACCTCGGCGTCGAAGTCCACCTCCGCCGCGGTCCTGCTGAGCAGGAGCAGGTGCCGGATGCCGTGCCGGTCGCGCAGGTGCCGGGCGACGAGGCGGCCCAGTGTTCCGGTGCCTCCGGTGATCAGCACGGTGCCGTTCGGGTCGAGCGGGCCGGGTGCCGGGGCCGCTTCGGCCCGTACCAGGCGGGCGGCGTGGGCGGCGCCGTCGCGGACGACGAGCTGCGGTTCGTCCCCCGCGACGAGGACGCGGTCGTCGGTGTCGACGAGCACGAACCGGTCGGGGTGTTCCGCCTGGGCCGCGCGGACCAGGCCCCAGACGACGCTGGACGGCAGGTCGACGGGGTCCGGCCCGACCGCCCCGCGGGTCACGACGGCCAGCCGGCCGTCCCCGTCGCGCAGGAAGTCCTGGAGCACGCCCAGCGTCTCGGCGGCGACGGTGTGCGCGGCCGCCACGGGGTCTCCCGCCGGGGGCGTGACGTGGTGGACGGCCGGGGGTTCGCCGGTGCTCTCGACGGGCACCCAGTCGAGGCGGAAGAGCTGGTCGGTCCCGGCGACCGGCATGCCCGGCGGCCGGTGGCGCACGGTCAGCGCGTCGATCACCGCCAGCGGCCCGGATTCGTCGGCGAGCGCGACCCGGAAGGTGTCGGGGCCGGTGGGTGTGAGGCGGACCCGGGCCGTGGAGCCGGCTTTCCGCATCGACACCCCGGCGAAGGAGAACGGCAGGCGGCCGGCCGCCAGCAGGGTCAGCGGCTGGAGCGCGGCGTCGAGCAGCGCGGGGTGGAGACCGAATCGGTCGCGGGTGTCGGCGGGCAGCGCCACCTCGGCATAGAGCTCGTCGCCCTGCCGCCGGATCTCGCGTACGCCCGCGAACACCGGCCCGTACTCGTAGCCCTGGGCGGCGAGGGTGTCGTAGAAGTCGGTCAGGTCGACGGGCTCACCGGCCGGCTGCCAGGGCTCGCCGGTGTCGTACGGGTGGGGGCGGCCGCCGGTCGCCAGCATGCCGGTGGCGTGCCGCAGCCAGGTGCCGCCCGTCCGGGAGTGCACGGTGACGGGGCGTCGGCCCGTCCCGTCCGGTGCGCCGACGACGACCTGGACCGGCACGGAACCGTCGTCCGGCAGGATCATGGGGGCTTCCAGCACCAGTTCGTCCAGGACGTCGCAGCCGGTCTGCCGTCCGGCGTGCAGGGCGAGTTCGACGAACACGGTGCCGGGCAGCAGCACGGAGCCCAGGACGACGTGGTCGGCCAGCCATGGGCGGGTAGCCGTCGAGAGCCGCCCCGTGAGCAGGACGCTCTGGTCCCCGGCCAGTTCGACGACGGCCCCGAGCAGCGGGTGCCCGGCCGAGTCCAGTCCCGCCGCCGACACGTCGCCCTTCGGGGCGGCGGGGTTCAACCAGTACGGCCGGTGCTGGAAGGCGTACGTCGGCAGCGGGACATGGTGGGGCTCACCGGGGAGGACCGGCGTCCAGTCGACGGCCACGCCTTGCGTGTGCAGGCGCGCCAGGGCGAGGTGGAATTCCTGCCTGCCGCTGCCGCGGCGCAGCGTGCCGGTCACAACGCCGTCCATCACCGGCACCAGTACGGGGTGCGGGCTGACCTCGACGAAGACGGTGTGGCCGTGGTCGAGCAGCAGCCGGGTGGTCAGGTCGAACAGGACGGGTTCGCGGAGGTTGCGGTACCAGTAGTCGGCGTCGAGGGCGGAGGTGTCGACCGGCTCGCCGGTGACCGTGGAGTAGAACGGGATCGCCGCCGGGCGGGGCGTGATGTCGGCGAGGTCGGTGAGCAGGTGCTCGCGGATCGCCTCGACCTGGACGGAGTGGGCGGCGTAGTCGACGGGCAGGCGGCGGGCG
>NZ_JBIVVI010001171.1:0-2810 GCF_044757675.1 Kitasatospora sp. NPDC091257 | reverse complement strand
GGGGCGGGGCGCTCCCGTCAGCGGATCCGGCGGGCGACGGGCCCGCTACGCGGCGGGCGGGGTTCCGCCCGAGCGCAGCGTGAGCAGGGTGATCTCGCTCGGGGCGAAGACCCGGAAGGGCGGGCCCCAGAAGCCGGTGCCGCGGCTGGTGTAGAGCTGGGTCCGCTCCCCGTGCCGGCTCAGGCCGTGCACCACCGGCTGATCGATGCGGACGAGGAAGTTGAACGGCCAGATCTGGCCGCCGTGGGTGTGCCCGGAGACCTGCAGGTCGATGCCGGCGGCAGCGGCCTGCGGGACGTACTTGGGCTGGTGGGCGACGAGCAGGACCGGCAGGGCCGGGTCCGCCCCCGCCAGTGCGCCGAGCAGGTTCGCGCGGTGTCCGGCCAGGCCGGAGGACTCCGCGGTCACGTCGTCCACGCCGGCGAGCACGAGGGCGTCCCCGCCGCGCTCCACCACCACGTGGCGGTTGTGCAGCGGCTCCCAGCCCAGGTCCGCCATTCGGTCCAGCCAGCCCTGGGCCTCGCTGCCGTACTCGTGGTTCCCCGTGACGTAGACCCTGGCCAGCCGCGACCGGATCGTCCCGAGCGGCGCGGACTGCTCCCGGCGCTGGGCGGGGGTGCCGTCGGCGATGTCGCCGGCGTGGACGACGACGTCCGCGTCGAGCGCGTTGACCGCCTCGGTGACCCGCGCCGACCAGCCCGCCCGGTCGATCGGCCCGTAGTGGGTGTCGGCCAGCACCACGACCCGGGTCCCGTCCAGACCGGCGCCGAGCCGCGGGACGCGCACGTCCACCCGCTTCACCCGGGGCACGCGCATCGCCTCGTGGTGCCCCCAGCCCAGCAGCCCGGCCGAGACCACGGCGACGGCCACGGCCACCGCCCTGGCCCGGTCGGTGCCGCCGACGTCGAGCCCGACGAGCACCAGGTTCACCGCGCCGCCCAGCACCGACCAGGTGAACAGCACCCAGATCATCCCGAGGCTGGTGTCCGCGACGCGGGCGGCCCGGTCGCTGCGCCGCCGCCCGTGGCCCGCGACCATCAGGAAGGGGAAGGAGACCAGCCAGCCGGCGAGGACGACCGTGCCGGCCAGGAGGACCGGGAACGGCCAGTCGGCGCCGGAGGCGAACAGCGTCCACCAGGGCGGCAGGCACAGGAGGACGAGGACGAGCACGAGGACCGTCAGCCGCCGGACCAGGGAACGCCGGCGCCGCGCACCCCCGCCCGGGGCCTCCGTGCCTGCGGCGGGCCGGGGGGCGGCCACGACGGTCTCCGGGCCCTCGCGGTCCGCCGACCGGTGTCCCGACTCCAACTCCATGGATTCGCCTGCTGTCACCGCGTTGCCCTCACATCCGCTGCCGTGCCCTCGCTCCCCATCATCCGGCAGACCGTTGCCGCCGGGCCCATCCGGGGGCCGCCCTCGTCATCCGGTCCGTGAACCCCGGACCGGGCCCGGGACTCAGCCGCCGCCGTAGGTGGACTGGGTGACCGCGAAGACGTTGCGTCCGCCCGTGGTCTCCTGCAGCGACCACAGCAGGTCGGGCTCGGTGGCGTCCTCCCAGTACGAGAGGCTCTCGCCGCCGCCCACCCAGGCGAAGGTCGAGGGGCCGGCGGTCGGGGTCCAGTAGTAGAGCTTCTTCTGCCCCGAGGAGTTGAACCACCAGCGGCCATTGTGGGAGGCCACGCCGTTGAGGTTGTACCAGGGCAGTTGGAGGGCCTGGCCGGCGGTCGTCGTCGCGGCGAACGTCGTCGCCCCGGGGGCGAAGGGGAAGCGGACGGCCCTCGGCGGGCGGTTGGGGTAGTCGACGCAGTCCGCCTGGCAGGTGTACTCCGTCATCACGATCGACTTGCTGACCCGGTCGAGGGAGATCGACGACCACACCAGTTTGGGTCCGGTGGCGGTCTGCGCGGTGACCGTGCCGATCTGGGGCAGCACGTACGCGTAGTTGTGGGCGTAGTAGACGGAGCCGGACTGGCGGCCGATCCGGTCGGCGGTGCCGCCGGTGTCGGTGTTGAGGATCTTGCGCATGTCGAAGACGCGCATGCCGCGGCCGGTGTCGGCGACGTAGAGGTAGTCGCCGTACCAGGAGATGCCGCCGGCGTGGATCGGGATGTCCTTGAAGTCCGGCGCGGCCGCGGTTCCGGTCGGCTCCACCAGGAGGATCTTGCGGTACTTGTTGGGGTAGGTGGCGTCCCAGTCGGCCAGGGTGATCCGGCTGCGCTGCTGGGCGCCGTCGCAGCCGTCCTTGGTGTACCAGCTCACCAGCACGAGCTGGTGGCCGTCGTAGTTGCCGCTGTTCGCCGTCCCCACGGCGTCCCGGCTCGTGGTGATGCCCTGGGGGAAGCTCTGGCAGTCGGAGTTGTCGCCGTCGTCGAACCGGAAGCCGGTGGACAGGCCGGCCACGGAGAAGGACGAGGGGAGCGGCTGCCGGTCGTGGTTCGCGTTCTCCATCACCGTGTGCACGGCGGAGGTCCCCAGCGTCGTGGCGAGCGCCGAGTTGAGTGTGTCGTACTGGTGGTAGTCCGAGGTGAGGGTGTAGTCGGACGCGGTCAGGGCCGTCGGCGCCGCAGCGGCCGCCGCCGGCGAGGCGCCGGCGATCGTGCCGGTGACGAGCAGTCCGGCCGCGAGCAGCGCTCGTGCCGCTGTTCTGACGTGACGGAACATCAAGGTGAGCCCTCCGTGCGAAATGGATCAACGGGGCCACACACGGTAGGGCGCGTTGAGCATGTCCGCAACACCCCGAGGAGGGCCGACGCGGACCCCGGAACAGCCGCCGGCGCGGGCAGGAGCCGACACGGTGCCCGGCCCTTCGC
>NZ_JBIVVI010001170.1:0-2813 GCF_044757675.1 Kitasatospora sp. NPDC091257 | reverse complement strand
GGGTGGGACCGGCGGTGTCCTCCGCCCCCTTCGCCGCCTCCGGCCCGTCCGCCGCCTCCGGCCCGTCCGCCCCCTTCCGCCCGTCCGCCACCTTTGCCGCCTCCGCCGCCTCCGCCGCCTCCGCCCGCTCGGAGGCGAGCAGGGCGAGGGTCTGGACGGTCTTGCCGAGGCCCATGTCGTCCGCCAGCACGGCGCCGAGGCCGAGTCCGGACATGGTCCGCAGCCACGCCAGCCCGCGTTCCTGGTACGGGCGCAGCTCGGCCCGGAAGTCCGCCGGCAGCTCCGCGGCCGGGGCGGCGACGGCCTGCCCGGCGAGCAGCTCGCCGAGCGGGCCGTCGGCGCGCACCGAGGTGACCGGCAGCCCGGCGACCGTCGCCTCCGGGTCGAGGGCGAGCCGCAGCAGCTCTCCGGCGGCGAGCACTCCGTCGCGCCGGTCGGCGAGGAAGGCGAGCGCGGCGGCGATCTGGGCCGGGTCGGCCTCCAGCCAGGTGCCGCGCACCCGGACCAGCTCCTGCTTGGCCGCGGCGAGTTCGGCCAGTTCCCGCTCGGTGAGCGGCTCCCCCTCCGGGCCGAGCGCGACCTGCCAGCGGAAGGCGACCACGGCGTCCCGGTCCACCTGGCCGGTGGCCGCGAGCGAGCCGGGTGCGGGCGGGGTGGTGGCGCGCAGGGCGAGCCCGAGCCGGGGGCGGCGGCGCCACCAGGCGGGCAGCAGCACCCCGAAGCCGCCCTCGGCGAGGGCGGGCGCGGCGGTGCGCAGGAAGTCGAGCGCGCCGGCCCGGCCGAGCGGCAGGGCGGACGGGTGGGAGCGGTGGCGCAGCCCGTCCAGGGCGGGCCAGCGGTGGGCGGCGCGGGCGAGTTCGGCGACCAGCACGTCGACCGGGTCGGCGCCCTTGCGGGCGAGCGCGGCGTGGGCGGCGCCGCCCTCGTGCAGGTCGGCGGCGCGGACCAGCAGGGAGGGCTCGTCCACGGCCTGGAGCAGGAACTCCAGCTGCCACGCGTCGTCGGAGGGCCGGCCCTCCGGGTCGTCCTGATCGGGGCCGAGCGGCTCGACCAGGCGGAAGCAGAGCCGCAGCGCCGGATCGACGGGCTCGGCGGCGGCGTACCAGGCGCCGCCCCCGCGGCGCAGTTCGGCGAGTTCCTCGGGCGGGGAGCCGTCGAACCCGCCGTCGGGGGTGGTGAGGGCGTGCAGCCAGCGCTCGGCGACGGCCGCCCCCGGCCCGGCGCTGCCGTCGACCGGGAAGGGGGACGGGGCGTCCGCCAGTGCGGCGCGGGCCTCGGCGTCCACCAGTGCGCCCAGGGCCGCGCCCAGCAGCGCGTCCCCGTCGTCGGCGCCGTGCGGCCACTCCCCCAGCAGGACGGGCGGGCAGCCAGCGGCCAGGGCGGCGGCCTCGCGGCGCCCGGCCGGGGTGAGGTCGGGCCGCCACCGGGCCTGCGGGCGGCCGTCGGCGGCGGTCACGGGCAGCGGCTGGACCCGGCCGCGGCCGACCGTCCGCCAGGCGAGGTCGTGCACTCCGGTGAGCCAGCGCAGCGAGGGGCCGTGGACCACCTCGACCCGTCCGGCGCCGGGCAGATCGCTGCTGGTGACGGCCCAGACCGGGTCGAAGACCTCACCGAGCAGCTGGGCGGCGGCCCCGGCCCCGAAGAGCAGGGCCGGCACCCGCCAGGGCGTGAGCACGGCGCCGCCGCGCGGCGGCGCGACCGGAAGGTCGGGCGAGGGCGCGGGGACGGTGCCGACGGTGGGCAGCAGCAAGGTGGCCCAGCGCTCGGGGGCCTGTCCGGCGAGCCAGCCGAGGCCCGGTCCGATGCCGCCGAGCACGGCGGCCAGCTCGCCGGCCGGGCAGGCGTAGGGGTGGGCGCGCGGGGCGGGCCGGTCGGGCTGCGGTTCGGCGGCGCCGGGGTGGGCGCGGGCGTCCTCGGCCCAGAGCGCCAGGTGCCCGTCCGCCCGCCAGAGCGCGTGCAGGACGAACATCGGGGGCCTTCCGGGCGGGGTGGGACCGTCCTTCGCAGCCTATCCGGGAGGTCCGACAGGGCGGGTCCGCTGAGCCGTTCGGCGGAACCCGGAACGCCATGGTTGAAAGTTGAACGAAGTTGTCCTACGCTGGAGCCAACAAGTTGAAGCCTAAACAACTGGCTTCGAACCAAGTGAGGAAGCCATGGGCCTGTTCAACCGCACCAAGACCGTCACCGCCCCCGCCGCGACCGCCGCCCCGACCCCGGCCGGCCCGGACCTCGCCCACCTGACCGGCGACTGGACCGTGGACAACACGCACAGCGAGATCGGCTTCTCGGTCCGCCACGCGATGGTCACCAACGTCAAGGGCCGCTTCACCGAGTACGACGGCAAGCTGCACCTGGACGGGACCCACCCGGGCAACTCCTCGGCCGAACTGGTGATCAAGGTCGCGAGCGTCGACACCAACCAGGCCCAGCGCGACGAGCACCTGCGCACCGGCGACTTCTTCGCCGTCGACACCCACCCGGAGATCCGCTTCCGCAGCACCTCCGCCCAACTGCTCGGCGGCGACTCGTACCGGATGACCGGCGACCTCACCATCAAGGGCACCACCCGCCCGGTCGTGCTGGACCTGGAGTACACCGGCAGCGCCACCGACGCGTACGGCGCCGACCGGGTCGGTTTCGAGGGCAAGGCCGTCGTCGACCGCACCGAGTTCGGCCTGACCTACAACGCCGCGCTGGAGACCGGCGGCGTGCTGATCGGCGAGAAGGTCAAGCTCAGCTTCGACATCTCCGCCGTCAAGGCGGCCTGAGCCGGCCGTCCCCCCGAGCACCGCCCCTGCCCTTCCCCCCGGGGG
>NZ_JBIVVI010001169.1:0-2814 GCF_044757675.1 Kitasatospora sp. NPDC091257 | reverse complement strand
CTCTCGTGCTTGTTGTCGTGGTTGTGGGGGGACGCGCCCCCGCTGGGGGGGGTCGCCGTGGGGGGGGCCGCCGGGGGGGGGGGGGGGGCGCCCGGGGGGGCCCCCCCACCCCGATCGGGTGTGTGCTGCGAGGCTCAGGCCGCGGCCGGGAGCTCGTCGAGGCCTTCGGAGACGAGCTTGGCGAGGCGGTCGAGGGCGTCGTCGGCGTTCTCGGCGTCGGAGGCGAGGATGACCTCGTCGCCGCCCTGGGCGCCCAGGCCGAGGAGGCCGAGCATGGAGGCGGCGTTGACCGGGTTGCCGCCGGGCTTGGCGATGGTGATCGGCACGCCAGTGGCCGTGACGGCCCGGACGAAGACGGAGGCGGGACGGGCGTGCAGGCCCTCGGCCCAACCGATGGTGACGCGGCGCTCAGCCATGAGACGTGCCTTTCCGGTGAAGCTGGTCACGGCCGTGCTCAGGGGGAGCGGGGGAAGCGGCCATGTTGTCTAGACCAGTGTTGCACGCAGGCGGCCCCTGGAAACCGCCGCGTTCAGGAGTTGTGATTGTTTCTTTTCGGGGCATAAAGCCCGGTCGATGGCGCTGTCCACCCTGCCGCGAGCACGTGCCCGGCGCCATTCGGCCCGCCGCCGGATAACCTGACGAATGTGGAAGACCCCGCGGTGGCGAACCCCGCGCAACCCGACTATCCGCAGCACTGGGAAGCGGACATCCTGCTGCGTGACGGTGGCACGGCCCGGATCCGGCCGATCACCCCCGCCGACGCCGGCCGGCTCGTGGGGTTCTACGAGCAGGTGTCGGACCAGTCCAAGTACTTCCGCTTCTTCGCCCCCTATCCGCGGCTCTCCGACAAGGACGTCCGCCGCTTCACCCACCACGACTTCGTGAACCGGGTGGGCCTCGCGGTGGTGGTCCGGGACCGCTTCATCGCCACCGTCCGGTACGACCGGATCGACGCCGAGGGCCGCCCCTGCGACACCGGCACCGACGCCGAGGTGGCCTTCCTCGTGCAGGACGCCCACCAGGGCCGCGGCGTGGCCTCCGCCCTGCTGGAGCACATCGCGGCGGTCGCGCAGGAGCGCGGCATCCGCCGCTTCCAGGCCGAAGTGCTGCCGGAGAACCGGAAGATGGTGAAGGTCTTCACCGACGCCGGCTACACCCAGCACCGCAGCTTCGCCGACGGTGTGGTGCACCTGGAGTTCGACCTCGAACAGACCGACCGCTCGCTCGCCGTGATGCGCGCCCGCGAGCACCGCGCCGAGGCGCGCTCCGTGCAGCGGCTGCTCACCCCGCGTTCGGTGGCGGTGATCGGGGTCTCCCGCACCCCGCAGACCGTCGGCCGGGCCATCCTGCGCGACCTGCTGGGGGACGACGCCCCGGCCGACCGCGCGGTGTACGCGGTGAACCGCAACGCCGCGCCCGGCACCGAGCTGGACGGCGTCCCGGTCCACCGTTCGATTCTGGACATTCCCGGACCGGTGGACCTCGCCGTGATCGCCGTCCCCGAGGGCGCCGTCCCGGCCGCCGTCGCCGACTGCGGCGCCCACGGGGTGCAGGGCCTGGTGGTGGTCACCGCCGGCTACGCGGAGACCGGTCCGGAAGGCCGGGACCGCCAGCGCGCGCTGGTCCGCCAGGCCCGCGCGGCCGGCATGCGGGTGATCGGCCCGAACGCCTTCGGCCTGATCAACACCGACCCGCAGCACCCGCTGAACGCCTCGCTCGCCCCGCGCCTGCCCGGTAGCGGCGGCCTCGGGATCTTCTGCCAGTCCGGCGCGATCGGCGTGGCCCTGCTGGAGGCCGCCCACAAGCGCGGCCTCGGCGTCTCCTCCTTCGCCTCGGTCGGCAACCGCTCCGACGTCTCCGGCAACGACTTCCTCCAGTACTGGGCCGAGGACGACGCCACCCAGGTGGTGCTGCTGTACCTGGAGTCCTTCGGCAACCCGCGCAAGTTCACCCGGATCGCCCGCCGGCTGGCCGCCGTCAAGCCGGTCGTGGTGGTCAAGGGCGCCCGGCACACCGGCAGCCTGCCGCCCGGCCACGCCGTCCCCGCCACCGCCACCGGCCTGCGCGACGCCACCGTGGACGCGCTGTTCGAACAGGCGGGCGTCACCCGGGTGGCGACGATCACCGAGCTGTACGACACCGGCGAGCTGCTGGCCCAGCAGCCGCTGCCGCCGGGGGACCGGGTCGCGGTGGTCGGCAACTCCGACTCGCTCGGCCTGCTCACCTACGACGCCCTGCTGAGCGCCGGCCTGCGCCCGTGCACTCCCGTCGACCTCACCACCGCCGCGACCGGCGAGAACTTCCGGATCGCCCTGGACGTCGCGCTCGCCGACCCGGCCGTGGACGCGGTGATCGCCGTCGCCATCCCGCCGATCGGCACCTCCGCCCACGCCTTCATGGGCGGCCGGCTGACCGGCGAGGACGACCCGGCGATGGGCTCGGACGACCCGGAGATCGCCGCCGCCCTGCTCGAAGCGGCCCTGCGCGCCCGGGAGCTGGGCAAGCCGCTGCTGCTCACCCACCTGGCGCTGACCGACCTGCCGACCCGGCTGCGTCCCGGCGGCATCCCCGCCTACGCGGCGCCCGAGCGGGCCGTGAACGCCCTCACCCACGCCGTGCACTACGCGCAGTGGCGCCGCCGCACGGCCGAGGCCGAGGAGACGGCGCGCGTCCCCGAGCTGGACCGGATCGACGAGCCCGGCGCCCGCCGGCTGGTGGAGGCGGCGCTGAGCACCCGGGCCGCGGTCGCGGCGCGCACCCAGCCCGGCGGCGCCCGGATCACCCTGCC
This sequence comes from Kitasatospora sp. NPDC091257, assembly GCF_044757675.1. Taxonomy (NCBI): domain Bacteria; kingdom Bacillati; phylum Actinomycetota; class Actinomycetes; order Kitasatosporales; family Streptomycetaceae; genus Kitasatospora; species Kitasatospora sp. NPDC091257. The sequence goes on along the minus strand of NZ_JBIVVI010001169.1, from coordinate 26 downwards.
CGAGGCCGGGGCCCAGGAGCTGCTGG
>NZ_JBIVVI010001168.1:0-2816 GCF_044757675.1 Kitasatospora sp. NPDC091257 | reverse complement strand
CGGCCACCGCCGCCCAGGAGCCCCCGGTCGGCGCGGGGCCGGCCGTGAGCCCGGACGAGCAGCTCCTTGTCGATGCCGCCCTGGTCGGCTCGCCCAGCGCCGACTACGACCGGGGCCCGGACGGCCGGCCACTGCTCCACCCGGCCGCGCCGTGCGAGCAGTGCGGACGCCCCGTCACCCACCGGATCGGCGGCCGCCCGCTCCACCTCGGCGGCTGGTGCACCCCCACCGAGGACGGAGCGACCGAAGCGACCGTGGTACCGCGGCGGGCCGTCGTCGGCACCGACCCGGCTCCCGCCCCCGCCGACCACGCTGCTCCCGCCCTTGCCCCGGCCGCTGCGCCCGGCCCCGTGCCCCCGGCCTCGCCGCCGACCAGCGCGACCGCCGCTGCGCCCGGTTCGCCGACCGGCCGTGCCGCGGGCCCGACCGCGCGCAGCCGGGAGTACGCCGGTACGGGCCGGGAGTTGGGCTACTACCTCGACATGATCACCTCGGCGGTCGAGCAGGCCTTGGAGGAGCACGACGGCGACGTCGACGCCGCGGTCGCGGCGCTCGAAAAGAAGGCCATTCCGAATGCGATGACGCTGTTCGACGCGACCCGGGTCGGCGCCGCGTACGAGCACACCGCCTATCCGGAACGTCTGGAATTCCTCTCGAAGAAATCCCGGAACGGCGCCGACGAAATCTGGGAGGGCCGCCACAAGTGGGAGAACGCCCCACTCATGGCGCGGCTGAAGGCCGGCACTCTCGCCGAGATCGCGGTCGACGTCCTGGACACCAACGCCGCCTACTGCTCGGCGCTGAAGACGCACCTGCCGATCGGCGCGCTCCAGCACCGCCCGGACGGCGGCTGGGACCCCAAGCGCTCCGGCGCCTACCTGCTGCCGCAGCGTCCGGCCTGGGAGCACCCGCAGCTGCCGGACCCGATCGGCAACCGCCACGAGGGCGGGCCGGTGCTCCTGGACGAAGCCACCGTGCGGCTGCTGATCCGCTGCCACAAACTCGGCCTCGCCGAAGCCCCGCACATCACCGAGGCCTGGACGTCCGGCGCCTCCGAGGGCCTGCTGGAGAAGTTCCGCCGGGTCCTCACCCAGGCCCGGGAAAACGCCATCGCCGACGGCGACACCGTCACCGAAAAATACGTCAAAGCCATGTACGCGAAATTCGCATCCACCATCGGCGAATCCACCTACAACCGCGACATCCGCCGCCCCGACTGGATGCACATCATCCGCTCGCAGGCCTTCGCGAATCTCTGGTACAAGTCCCAGCGCGCCCACAAGGCCGGTCTCACGGTCGTCGCGCTGCGCGGCACCGACGAACTCCACGTCACCGGCGGCGAATGGCGAAAGGCCAACGGCGGCGTTTTCGAAGAGGGCCGCCTGACCACGCAGCTGAAACTCAAGGACCAGTACACCCTGCCCCGCACCCGGAACCGGAGCGCCTAAACAATGTCGACGGACGGATGGAAGAACTTCGGCCGCTACGGCGCCGACCGCGACCGCGGCAACGTCCACGGCTCGGTCGCGCTGGGACGGGCGCTGGAGGACGTCCTGGAACGCATGATCATCGAAGGGGGCATCAAGTCCCCGCCGTCCACCCGCCGCGGCCTGACCGCCCGGATGCGCTACCTGATGACTCACAAGGGCGGCCGCGAGGCCCTCACGGAGGCCGGCGTCACCGCCGCCGCCTCCACCATCCGCGCCTGGACGAAGGGAACCCAGCGTCCCCGCCCCGCGAACGCCGACGCCATCGACACCGCCTACTGGAACCTGCGCGCCGCCAACGTCCTGAACAACCCCGCGATCCTCAAGGCGTACCTGAACCGCGACGGCCGCGGCACCCGCATCGAGATCCACCCCATCAACCAGGACGTCGTCGACGAACCCCGCCGCCGCGACAACCTCCGCGTGCGCAGCTTCCAGGCCCGCTACATCTGGGACGACGCCGTCGACGCCCTCACCACCGGCGACGCCGACACCCTCGAATCCATCTGGGACGACATCATCGCCGACCTCGACTCCGACTACGGCGCCTACCAGTACGTCTCCCACGTCGGCCTCGGCGCCTGAACCACCCTGTAGGGTCTCGCGGCTCGTGTCGGAATCTCACGGTCGGTGTCGGACGGACGTCGGATCCGACGTGGCGGTGAGACACCGCAGTTCAGCGGGTCGAGCCGTCGCGAGCGATCGGCGCCGACCGTGAGATTCCGACACGGAGCTGAGACGCCGGACGTCCGACACGGCCTGAGACAGCGGACGGGACCGCAGGTCACGGTGCCCACGTCCGGCATGGGCCGCGAGACCCTACACACCCGCCACCAACCGGTGCCGCGCCCACCCCACCGGGCCCGGCACCGGCCCATCTCCCCAGCTCAGCCCCCACCCGGTGGCGTCACGACGCCGTGACGCCACCCCCGCTCCAACCGCTCGTCCGGCAGCCACCACCAGGCCGGCCGCCACCACCTGGTAGCGGCCGCCGTTGAACCCGTCGAACCCTCACCCCGAGGAGCAGCACGTGGAACCGCCCGTCAGCACCACCTCGCCGACCGTCTACGACTGGTGGGGCCAGGTCCCCGCCCACCTGCGCACGACCACCCAGCTCGCCGCCCTCGACCTCCCGCGCCAGCCCGCCGGCCCCGTGCGCGCGACCGTCACCGCCCGCAACCCCGCCGGCCGACCCGGCCCCTGGGACCTCTACAACATCCACGAGTCCGTGCCCACCGCGGCCACCGCCGCGCAGCTCGCCGCGGCCGCCGCCCGCCGCACCACCAACACCCGCACCTGCCACGACTGCGGCGCCCACCCCGAAACCCC